>NZ_CALJRX010000169.1 GCF_937976265.1 uncultured Haemophilus sp. | reverse complement strand
CTAAAGACGCACCAAAACCATAAATGACAGATTCGGTTAAATTGTGTGCCAAATTGACGTTTAATAATGCCACACCGAGTACGGCACAGTTTGTGGTAATCAGCGGCAAGAAAATCCCTAATAAGCGATAAAGTGATGGACTCGTTTTATTGATCACCATTTCAGTAAATTGAACCACAACGGCAATCACTAAAATGAAGACTAACGTGCGTAAGAACGTGGCGTTTAGCGGCATTAAAATATAATTATCGACTAAATAAGAACACAATGATGCTACGGTTAATACGAATGTCGTAGCAAGCCCCATGCCAATTGCTGTTTCAATCTTTTTGGATACGCCCATAAATGGGCAAAGTCCTAAGAATTTGACCAAAACAAAGTTATTGATTAATGCGGTGCTGATAATGAGTAGAATGTAATGTGTCATTGCGTCTAAATTTATTTTACATAAGTGGTGTATTATCTCTATTTATCGCACTGAGAACAATAAAAAATTTGGGTTAGTGCGGTCAGTTTTTCCTTTGTTTTTTAGTTGGTAATCGATTCTTTCTGACTATGTTGGAAATAGCGATACAGCTGAGGCAGCAATTGGGAAATCAAATTGAGCTGCTGATATGGCAACGCAAAGGCCGCATTTTTTTTGGCTTGGGTTTCATCCCACTGAATTTTTTTAAGGCTTTGTTCAATACTATTTTGAAGCTTTTCAAAAATTTCAGGACGAAGTTTTTCGATATTTTCCAGTGCATATAAAACCTTTTTCGCAACAGGATAAAAGTCTGACAAAAACTCGGTAGTTTGTTGCAATTGCGCCATTTTATTGCGATATGCCCCTAAAGCAGAAATATAGCTCAATAGGGAATAATTCATTTTTAACAAGTCAAAACCTTCCTGCAAATAGGCCTGATATTTCTTCGGCTCATTATTCATATTGGAAAGCGTTGTGCTTAATGCTGCCGCATATTGATGAGCGTTACGGCGTGCAATACGGTATTTTAAATTATCGCTTTTACCAAATTGCAGTTGGCTAATAATGTGTAAGAAATATTGTGCATCACTTTGAATCGCTTGGCGACTCACTTTATCGAGTTGCAGATATTTCCAATCCGGCCATAGATAAGAAACCGCAAACCACGCAATGGCTGAACCTAATACGGTATCAATGAGGCGAGGGAAGAGCGCTGCTTGAGTATCAAATCCCATCACATCGAAGCTGATCAACACTTGCAGCGTAATAAAGAACGTGGAGAAGCTGTAATTATTACTGCGGAAGAAGAAAAACAGCGTACTGGTCACCACCATTAAGCCAAGTTTCATCTCTAATGTTGGGTTGAGATATGGCAATAAGGAGCCAATAATTACCCCTAAAATCGTACCAATAATACGCTGACGTAACCGCACTTTGGTTGCGGAATAGTTTGGTTGACAAACAAAGACCGCTGTAAGCAAAATCCAGTAACCCAAATTAAATTGGAAAAATTCAACAATCGCACAACACAAGAATACCACGATAGACAAACGTACAGCATGGCGGAAAAGTGGTGACTCAAAAGTGAAATTACTTCCAATAACAGACAGAATATTTTTTAATCCCGTAATTTGTTCGGTATGGATTTGTGCCGTTTGCTCATTTTCAGTGGTTTCTTGCTCAAGCTGACGTAACTGCCAGTTAATGCTTTGCAGGTTATCAATAAGTGTTTGAAGGGCAAGTAAAACATTGTTTTGATTGGTATGTTCTTTGCTATAAAGCTCAAGGGATTGAATCGTGCCCATCAAGGCTTTTTCTACACGAATATTATAGTGATAAGGCGTATTTTGACGCAGACAAGCGGTAATATCGCGACAGGCTTGCGCTTGTAATTCGAGCAAGCGTTGAATACGGAAAATTAAATCTGTATTTTTGAGTTGCTCTGCAATTTGTCGATAATCAAAATGTGTAGAGTTTGCACGTTCATGAATGTCTTGCGCTGCAAAATAATAGCGAATCATACGTTGTGTGCGAGCATGGCGATGTTGTCCACGAATGCGATAGAAAAGCGCTGTTCTTGCTTGGTTAAAAGCCTCCACCACATTGGTATTTTTCATCGCAAAATTGAGATGTTTTTTCTCGATTTCATCAATTTCATCAGGATCAAAAAATTCTGATTTGGCATCTAGATAATTACCTAAAGCACAAAAAGCTTTCGCGACACTTTCTTGTACGGGACGGTTTGGGAAAAAGAGATAGACGATGATGGTCACAACACTGTAAAGCAAAGTGCCTAATAAAATCATTACAGGATTAATAAACCAGCTCGCAGAATTATCGGGTGTATAAGTAAGGGTGGTATAAATAGCGACCACCAGTGTACCAAACGCAATGGTACGATAACGTTCACCTACAGCGCCAACCATCGTAAATAAAAAGGTGATGACGGTCATCAACAATACATATTGGATGGGTTGACCAATATTAAGCTGAACGATGAAGGTTGAAATAGCAAAAGCAATTAATGTGTAAAAAATATTTTTTAATCGTCCGGTAAGGCGATTATCTAAATCCACTAAACCGCCTGCAATAATGCCTAAAATTAACGGCATGGATTGCGTGGAAATATCAAAAAACCAGACGCCAAACGCTGCAATATTCACTGCAATAAAAATAGGTATTGAAGCGATTACTTTTGCATTAAGCCATTGGTTCATGTTGATATCCTTGCTTATGGTGTGACTAAAAATTGGATGATAAAAAAGTGAGCGGGAAGGCTCACTTCTTTATCAAAGTGCGGTTAAAAAACGATTATTTTTGTTTTTTCGCCCAGTTTAAGAAACGAGTTTGGGTTTCTTTATCGGCTTGTTGGAACCAGTATTGTAATTGTTGTTCAGCAACGTTTTCACCTTGCACAACGACTTTGCCTTTCGCTGCTTTTCCTGATGCTGCAGGCATCATACCAACTGCAGGAGTAGCTAAAGCAGAAACTGCTGCTGGCGCATTTGAGGCATTATATTCAGCTAAATCGTTAACAATATTAGCCGCTGGGAATAAACCTTCTTGTTTTAAAGTATCGATTTTAGCATCAATCACATTACCTGATTTCGTTTTAACAGTAATTTGTGGTTGAGCATTAAATTTTTCACCATCTTCTTGAGAGCGAATTTTTTCGGCAGATAGCACAACATCATCAGCAGGACTTTGGAAAGTCACAATAATCGGGTTAGATTCAAAAAGCGCTTGGCTGGAACCAGTGCCAACGATTTCACCTAAACGCACAACAACTTGTTGTGTTTGGTTCGCATCAGCATTGAATGATTTTTTTTCTTTTAGAAGGGATTTGCTGGCTTTTTGGCCGTTGATTGCAAGAAATTCAAGGTTTGATGAAGTGGTTACCATGCCAGCTAAGCTACTCGTACTGACAGCAAGCGCGACAACACCTAAAGCAAACTTACATAATTTCATAATTACTCCTTTTATTTTTTGAATGAAATTAGACGGTTGTAATGCTATGCTAAATTTTAAAAAATGGGAATAGGAAAGTGCGGTTAATTTTTAAAAAGTTTTTGTAATAAAGGAGCAAATCATGGCAAAACGATTTGTCGTATATGGGCGAGTTCAAGGGGTAGGATTTCGCTATTTTACTTGGAAAGAAGCGGAGAGAATGGGTATTAAAGGCACCGTAAGAAATTGTGTCGATGGAAGCGTGGAAATTGTTGCAGAAGGCAATGACGATCAACTACAGGATTTTTATAATTGGTTAAAAGTCGGCCCAAGAACCGCTAGTGTTGAACAAGTCTTAGAGGATAATATTGAAAATAAACGCTATCCTGACTTTTCTATTATTCACCGTTAAAACTGACCGCACTTTACAGCGTTAATTGATGCTCGTAGAATACGCCGCTTATTTATAAATAGGAAAAATTATGCGTAATCAAACAAAACTTCATCTTCAACAATTACAGCTTGCTATGCAAAAGCTTGATTTATGGCAAGTCACGCCTCCTGCACAAGACGCTTTTTTAAGCCAGGAGCCTTTTGCGATTGATACCATGTCGCCAGAAGAATGGTTGCAATGGATTTTCATCCCAAGAATGTTCGCATTACTTGAAAGCGGGGCAGATTTACCTTCACAAATTGCAGTGTCGCCTTATTTAGAGGAAGCATTTAAAGAAGCAGAAGAAGATTTTTTAGTGGAATTATTAACACCGTTACGTGAATTAGAAGCCTTATTACAAAATCAATAAATGTTAGAAATTTTATATCAAGATGAATATCTTGTCGCCGTCAATAAACCTGCAGGCATGTTGGTGCATCGTAGTTGGCTTGATACGCATGAAACGCAATTTGTGATGCAAACCTTGCGCGATCAAATCGGGCAGCATGTTTTTCCTATTCATCGATTAGATCGTCCCACATCAGGTGTATTGCTATTTGCCCTAAATAGTGAAATAGCAAATTTAATGTGCCAGCAATTTGAGCAGAAAACAGTACGAAAATCTTATTTAGCGATTGTGCGAGGGTATTTGCAAGGCGAAGGACGGATTGATTATCCCCTTAAAATCCAATTAGATAAGATTGCGGATAAATTTGCGCAAGAAGATAAAGCGCCTCAAGAGGCGGTGACGGATTATGAAGGCTTAAAAATTGTGGAAATGCCTTATGCGGTAGGGCGTTATCAAACCACAAGATATTCATTAGTGAAGCTAATTCCCCAAACAGGCAGAAAACATCAGTTACGACGTCACATGAAGCATATTTTTCATCCTATTTTAGGTGATACACAATATGGTGATTTACATCAAAATCGTGCTTTAACAGAATATTCTGGCTGTCAGCGTTTATTTTTGCACGCAGATACACTTATTTTTGAGCATCCTATTCATTTTACCAAAATAGAAATTAAGGCTGGTTTAGATGAACAATGGAAGCGCGTGATGGAATTATTTAATTGGTCAATTTAACGAGAAAAAATAATGTTAGATATTAATTTAACCCATGAACAACAACAAAAAGCAGTAGAACAAATTCAGGAATTAATGGCGCAAGGAATGAGTAGCGGTGAAGCCATTCAAATTGTGGCAAAAGCATTACGTGAAATTCATCAAAAAGATGATAAAGAGACTTCAGATAATAAATAAGTAAAAATTTTTGTGATCAATGTATCATTTTTAAAGTTTCGTTGTTGCATAAAAAAATAAAATGTTTGAATATATTTCCAATTGAGGTGATAAGGCATGAGTCTTATTGTTTTTAAGTATTAAGGGCGAAGCCTATAGAGGTCTACTATGGAAATTGGTGTAGTAAAATGGTTTAACAACGCAAAAGGATTTGGGTTTATTTCTGCAGAAGGCGTGGATACAGACATTTTTGCACATTATTCAGCGATTGAAATGGATGGTTACCGTTCATTAAAAGCAGGTCAACGCGTGCAATTTGAAGTGATTCACGGCGACAAAGGATCTCACGCCACAAAAATTATTCCGATTGCGGAATAGGCGAAACGCTAAAACGTTTCAAAATCTTCTCTATTTAGCATAATCAAAAGCCAAGGTTTCGACCTTGGCTTTTTTTCATCTTATTTATTGAGCAAATTTTTCAAACCGGCTTTCATTGCCGTCATTTGGCTTTCATATAATGCTTTGCTTTCACGTTCATCAATCATATAAGTGATGGTTTCAGAAAGTGTCATTTTCATTTTTCTTGAATATTTAGATAAACGAAGCCAAACACCATATTCTAAATCAATCGATTTTTTCTTCGTTGATTGTTTTTCTGCATTAAAAAAGCGTTTACGTCTTGCACGAATAGCCTGATCAAGCTTAATAGGTAAATCAAGAGAAAGGTGATTTTTAATCCATTCCTCGATTTTTTCAGGATAATTCTGACATTCTATTAATTCTTGAACTTTGCTTTCTTCTAAGCTTTTTTCTTCGTAACGGGTAATTTTTTCCCCTTCGCGATGTTTGCGAATGAGATAAATCCATTTCCAGTTTGCTTCTTGGTTTTCTAATTTTTGATATTTCATCGTTTTATTATACTTTTTAGTGACGTGGTAACCTTATAAATATACGCGCTTTAAACAAAATTTTCCAGTAGATTTTTATAACGGATTTTCACTCAGTGTGAAGTGTGCGATAATACCGCCAATTTAATTAAAGCGAGATATGTCGTGACTTCAACATCTTCGGAACAAGCCTTAAATTGGCAAGCCTTACAACCAGAATTATCGATTACTGAACTTTCAGCTGAAAAGGCTGATTTTTGGTCATTACAAAAACATGCCACAAAAGCGATTTCTTTATTTTTAAAACAGCCGCGTCGCTCTCTATTGGTTTTAAAAGCCGATGATCAAGCAGAATATGCTGATTTATTAGCAGAACTTATTCGCCAAGAACTGCCAAAAGAGCGGTCAATTTTTGGGGTAAATTACGTAGTTGAGCAGGGAGATTCTTTTTCTTTCCCTCGCATTTATACTGAGCCAGCTCAATCTCTCGCTGATAATTTTGCCGCACAAGGTGATGTGCTGAAGGCATTACATGCCGATCAATTTAGTCTTTTTGGTAGTGTGCGTGTTCACCCAAGTTCGCAAGATATTTTGCTTACACCAGGTTTAGTGCATCAAGCCAATGGGGGCGTTTTGATTTTAAGCGCAGCAACGATGCTAAGCCAATTTGATTTATGGCAACGCTTAAAACATATTTTACAAACGCAAACTTTTGATTGGTATTCAGCCCATCCATTTAAAACCTTGCCTTGTGATATTCCAAGTTATCCACTTAATTTAAAAGTGGTGATTTTAGGCAATCGCACTGAAATTGCGACCTTAGGTGAGTTAGAAGAAGATCTTTACAGCTTGGCTGATTATGCTGAAATTGAAAGTTATTATTCTGTTGCACAACCTGAAGCACAAGAAAATTGGGCTAATTATGTGTTGGCATTAGCCTCAAAATATGAGCTCGATTTAGATTTAACCGCATTAAATAAACTCTATCAGTTATTGGTTCGTGAGAGTGAAGATCGCTTTTTAATTAACATTTCCCCGTTAAAAACAGCGGAAATGTTACTCAACGCTGCGACGTTGTCACAAAAACAAACCTTAAGTGCGGTTGATTTTGAGCAAGCTTTTAAACAAAAGAACGAACAGCACGGTTTTTTACGTGAACGCACTTATGCGGATATTCTCAACGAACAAATTTATGTGGAAACCAACGGCGAAATTGTTGGGCAAATTAATGGCTTGTCTGTGATTGAATATCCAGGCACACCCGTTTGTTTCGGTGAACCTTCTCGCATCAGCTGTTTAGTGCAGTTTGGTGATGGTGAAGTCGTGGATGTGGAGCGTAAAAACGAATTAGCGGGCAACCTCCATGGGAAAGGCATGATGATTTCTGAAGCGTGCTTGGCAAGTATCTTAGAGTTGCCATCACAGTTACCATTTTCTGCTTCTTTAGTATTTGAACAGTCCTATGGGGAAATTGATGGTGACAGTGCGTCTCTAGCTATTTTCTCCGTATTAGTCAGCGCGTTATCCGATTTGCCGTTGCCACAAAATATTGCGATTACCGGTACCATTGACCAATTTGGTTTGGTGCACGCAGTAGGTGGAGTGAATGACAAAATTGAAGGCTTTTTCACTATTTGCCAACGTCGTGGTTTAACAGGTAAACAAGGGGTGATTATTCCTGCAACAACAATTCAGCAATTAAGTTTATCTGACGAAGTGGTTGAGGCGGTGAAAAATGAGCAGTTCTTTATCTATCAAGTTGAAGATATTTATCAAACAGCTAAAATCCTATTTGACCGCGATTTATTGGAAGAGAAAGAAGAATATGCGAAGGGCAAAGAGCCTATTGCGCGTTTAATTCAAAATCGAATTGCTTTCCGTTCGGAAACGCCGAAAAAAAGCTGGTTAGATTTCTTTAAATCTTAATTTCTTAAAAGCGAACCTTGTGTTCGCTTTTCTTTTATCTTAATTTCACTGACTGATCCGACAAGTTGAGCTAACAAGTGTTCGCTGTTTACATTTATTATAAATCCCCATAGAATCCTTACTTATTGGTTGTAACCAAGCAAAACTATATATACAAGGAAATAAAAAATGGAAAACACCTGTACACCAAACATTAAAAGCAGCTATACCTATGAAGATTTATTAGCTTCTGGCCGTGGCGAATTATTTGGTAAAGAAGGCCCGCAACTTCCAGCACCAACAATGTTGATGATGGATCGCATTGTAAAAATGACCGAAGACGGCGGTGCGTTTGGTAAAGGGTATATTGAAGCAGAATTAGATATTCATCCAGATTTACCGTTTTTCGGTTGCCACTTTATTGGTGACCCAGTCATGCCAGGCTGCTTAGGTTTAGATGCGATGTGGCAATTAGTCGGTTTCTTCCTTGGCTGGGTAGGCGGTAAAGGTAAAGGCCGTGCATTAGGCGTAGGTGAAGTGAAATTTACCGGACAAATCTTACCAACCGCGAAAAAAGTGGTTTATCGCATCAATATGAAACGCGTAATTAATCGCAAATTAGTGATGGGAATGGCTGACGGTGAAGTGGAAGTAGATGGTCGCGTTATCTACACCGCAACTGATTTAAAAGTTGGCTTATTCCAAGATACATCAAGTTTCTAATTCAAATAAACACAACATCATATAAAAATAATAGCCCGATTCATTCGGGCTTTTCTTTTTCTATTCTTCGTCAATGATATCGACAAATTCGGCATTCAGTAATTTAGCCAAATCTTGAGGCGCTAATTCGACACTTAATCCGCGTTTTCCACCAGAAACAAAAATCGTATCAAACTCAAGTGCGGTCGAATTTATCACTGTTTTTACACGTTTCTTTTGACCTAATGGACTAATGCCACCGACTAAATATCCTGTGCTTTTTTGTGCCGCATCTTTATCAGCCATTTCCACTTTTTTGACACCAATTGATTTTGCCGCTTTCTTCAAATTCAACATATTTGCCGTGGAAAGTACAAAACACGCTAATTTTTTCTGATCACCATTTTCAGCGACTAAAAGTGTTTTAAAAGATTGGTGCGGATCAAGCCCAAGTTTTTCAGCGGCTTCATCGCCAAAATGCGTATTGTTAGGGTCATGATCATAGGTATGGAGAGTAAAAGGAATTTTATTTTTCTTGAGTAAATCAATTGCCGGTGTCATCTGATTTCCTTATGTATTTATGCGTCTTTTTTCTGTAGAATGAATCGGTTCAGAACATTTTACAGCGGAGAGAAAAATGGACGCAAGCCTAAATATTGCTATTGCAGCAGAATTTGATCTATGTGAAAAAATTGCCGAAGCCCTTGAACAAAGTGAGCTAGATGTAGGCAAGGTTTCAATTGTAGAAATTTATCCTTTTGAAGAAGAGCAAGCGGTGCGTTTTCGCAATAAAGCCGTTGCTCAATTAGCCACTGATGAGATTGAGTGGGATAGCGTTAATTATCTTTTCTTCGCAGGCCAAATTGACCAAGCCCCCTTATTAGCTCAAGCCGCAGAAAGTGGCTGTGTGGTGATTGATTTAAAAGGGATTTGCTCTGCATTATCTGATGTTCCTGTTGTTGTCCCAACAATCAATGAAGAAAATCTGACTGAATTAAGACAACGTAACATTGTGAGTTTACCCGATCCGCAAGTGAGTCAATTAGCTTTATCTCTATTACCAATCGTTCAACAAACAAATTTAACTCAAGTCTTTGCAACGTCACTTTTACCGGCTTCTTATACAGATGGTGAAACTGTGAATAAACTTGCTGGACAAACCGCTCGTTTACTGAATGGTATGCCATTAGAAGAAGGTGAAACTCGTTTTGCCTTTGATGTGTTTCCACAACAAGCGGCAAATTTAAATCTGCAATTACAAAAAATCTTCCCACAGTTAGACAATGTGATTTTCCATCAAATTCAAGTGCCTGTCTTCTACGGCATGGCACAAAAAGTGACCGCACTTTCAGATTATGAATTTGATTACCAACCACAACAAAGCGAATTGATTGAATTACACGATAGCCTTATTACGCCCGTGATTAACGGTGAAAACGAAAATGGTGAAGAAAGCGTAAAATTGCATATCAGCCAACAAAGTGCGGTTGAAAATGGTATCGAATTTTGGACGGTAGCTGATGAGCAACGTTTCAATATTGCCTTGTTAGGTGTGAAATTACTTGAGTCGATTTATCACCAAGGTTATTAATTAAGTTAAGGGGGAAACAATGCAACAATCTTTACTTGAACGCCTTTTTTCCATTAAAGAAAAGGGCAGTACAACCAAAACCGAAATTATTGCCGGTATTACCACCTTCTTTACCATGGTGTACATCGTGTTTGTGAACCCATCCGTATTAGGTGATGCAGGAATGGATAAACAAGTTGTTTTCGTGACCACTTGTTTAATTGCCGCGCTAGGTACCATTGCGATGGGATTATTCAGTAATTTACCTATCGCCCTTGCGCCTGCGATGGGACTCAATGCCTTCTTTGCTTATGTAGTCGTTGGTAAGCTTGGTTATTCTTGGGAAGTGGGCATGGGCACCATTTTCTGGGGCTCGATTGGTTTATTTGTTCTCACCTTATTCCAAATCCGTTATTGGTTAATGGCTTCGATTCCGCTTTCATTGCGCGTGGGAATTGGTGCAGGTATCGGCTTTTTTATTGCCTTAATTGGCTTTAAAAATATGGGATTGGTTGTAGCCAATCCAGCAACCTTAGTGGCATTAGGCAATTTACATGATCCGAAAGTCTTGCTTGGTGTATTAGGCTTTTTCATTATCGTGGTCTTAGCCGCCCGCAATATTTTTTCCGGTGTATTAATTTCTATTGCAGTAGTGACAGGTTTAGCGCTTTTAATTGATGACCAAGTGACTTTCCACGGCATTGTTTCGATGCCACCAAGCTTAGGTGCGGTTGTCGGTAAAGTGGATATTGCGGGTGCTTTAGATACGGCTTTGCTCGGCATTATTTTCTCCTTCTTATTAGTAAACCTATTTGACTCATCAGGCACGTTATTAGGTGTGACTGATAAAGCCGGTTTCAGCGATGAAAAAGGTCGTTTCCCGAAAATGAAACAAGCCCTTTATGTGGATAGCGTGAGTGCGGTAGTAGGTTCTTATATCGGCACATCTGCTATCAGTACCTATATTGAAAGTGGTGCAGGCGTTTCTGTCGGTGGTAGAACAGGTTTAACAGCAGTAACAGTCGGTGTTTTATTCTTGCTCACTATTTTCTTTTCACCACTAGCTAGTGTAGTGCCGGCTTATGCAACCGCAGGGGCATTGGTGTATGTAGGGATTTTAATGGCATCTAGTCTTATTCGTGTACACTGGGATGATTTAACCGAAGCCACCCCTGCTTTTATCACTGCAGCGATGATGCCATTTACTTATTCAATTACTGAAGGTATCGCATTTGGCTTTATTAGTTATTGTGTCATGAAGGTAGGTACGGGTAGAATACGTGAGATTAATGCCCCAGTGTGGGTGGTGTCTTTATTGTTTGTAGCCAAGTTCATTTGGGTTGGCTGATTTCATAAAGGCGTAATTTATTACGCCTTCATTTTTATCGCATGCAACAAGGAGTGCAACATGCAAAATCTTTTATTTATCGTTAATGATTCACCATACGGTGGTGAAAAAACCTTTAATGCATTACGTTTTGCTATTAATCTACAAGAAGATCACGGCAAAGAAGTAAACATTAAAGTGTTTGCTTTTTCGGATTCTATTTTAAGCGGTATTGCGGGTCAAAACCCAAATGAAGGCTCAAACGTTCAGCAGCTTATCGACATCTTAGTCGCACAAGGTGCTGAAGTTAAATTATGCACCAGCTGCGTAAAAGCACGTGGTTTATTAGATGCTAAATTAATTGACGGCGTGACCCTTGGTACTTTAGATGATGTTTCAGAATGGACATTATGGGCGGATAAAGTTTTAACGTTCTAATTTCTGATAAAACTGACAAAATAAAAAGGTGTAATCAATAGATTGCACCTTTTTAATTCTATATAGTCGGTTTAAGTTTTTAAACCTCGCCACCAATCCCAACAAACTTCTCAACAAAGGCAACGATCTTTTGGAAAATGCTTTGTTTTTTCGTGAGATATTGCGGATTAAGCGGACTCATTTTCGGTAGAGCATCATTTAAATCCGTACCTTGTTCGCTGGCATATCCGCGTTTTAAGGACACGTTAATATAACGCTTCGCGGCGTCAATATTCAGGCCTTCACTGCTAATTAATTCGTCAGCTTCCTTCTGTTGCTCTTTTTGAGCAAATTGGAAGAAGGATTCAATAATACCGGCTTTATCGACTATGCTATCTAAGTCCGTTTGATTGATAAAATCTACGATCAAACTTTCTTTGGCGCGATTACCTAGGCTCGCTCGGATTGTGGTTCGAATTTCATCAATCAGCTCAGCTTTATTTTTCATTTTTTTGTTGTGTTCAAAAATCAATTCTAAGATGTAATCTAGATTGATTTCTTGGGATTTTAATAAATCCACTTCAAACACCACATCGTCCCAATCAATGGTCGATTTTGCTTTTTCCTCGCCATCTTTTTGACGACGGAGCCAATCCCGAATATCGTTGTAAGTCGAACGGTAATTTTGAATTCTGCGTTCGCTTGGCATATCAATAGGTTGCATTTCAGAAAAAGCTTCATCTGTTAAATAATATTTTTCTTTAAAGGCTTCAACGGCTTTTGCATCGCTGGTATCAAGCGATTGAAATGCTTGTAAAGCAGCGAACTCATCATAGTTTTGCAGAATATTTTCAACCCGCAAATATTCACCAAATAATTTTACAAAGTCTTTCTTGTCTTTTTCCGTTTGAATTTCATCTGGATCAGGGAAGCGTTCTTGCAACTCAGCAATAACCTCTAGATACCCACGACGGGCAACACCCGCATCGGTAAAGCCTTCCATATATTCTTGGTAACTTTTTTCCAAAACGACATTGCGCGTATTGGATTTACCGAAAAGGGTAATCGCATCAATGGTATCTTGTTCCAAATCACGGAAAGTGACGATATTGCCAAAACTTTTGGTGCTGTTGTAAATACGGTTTGTACGAGAATAAGCTTGAATCAAACCATGATAACGTAAGTTTTTATCTACAAATAACGTATTTAAGGTTGGCGCATCAAAACCGGTTAAAAACATTCCAACGACAATCAGTAAATCCACTTCTTTGTTTTTGACGCGTTTGGCGAGATCACGATAGTAGTTTTGGAACGATTTCGCATCCACATCATAATTGGTGGCAAAATAGCCGTTGTAATCATCAATAGCAGATTTTAAAAATTCCTTAGCCGAGGAGTTCATCGCTTCCACTTCAAAACTTTCATCGACAATATCGCCAATCGCATCTTGCTCTTCATTCGCGGCAAACGAAAAGATTGTTGCAATTTTAAGTGGATTTTTGACCGCACTTTGTAACTGTTTAAACGTTTGATAATAAGCTTTGGCTGCATCCACGCTACTTACCGCAAACATGGCATTAAAGCCATTATTACCCGCATTAAAACGATGGGTCTTTTGTTTAAAATTATCTAAAACATATTGGGCAATTTGCTCAATACGTTTAGGTTGTAAAAAGGCTTGTTTCTTCTCAAGTGCGGTCAGTTTTTCAAGATTTTTTTCGGTTTCAATACTCTTAAATTGCGGGCGAACATCATTGTAATCCACTTTAAATTTCAGCACTTTTTCATCACGAATCGCATCGGTGATAATGTAAGAGTGGAGTTCAATGCCAAAAACACTGGCTGTAGTTTCAGCACCTAATGCGTTAGTTGGAAAAATAGGTGTACCGGTAAAACCAAATTGATAGTATTTTTTAAATTTTCTCGTTAGATTTTTTTGTGCCTCACCAAATTGAGAACGATGGCATTCATCAAAGATAAAAACGACCTGTTTATCGTAAATCGGTAATTTATCTTCCGATTTCATCAGGTTATTGAGTTTTTGAATGGTGGTAACAATGATCTTATTGTCGTCTTTTTCGATATTGCGTTTTAGCCCCGCCGTACTTTCCGAACCATTCACGCTATCCGGTGAAAAGCGTTGGTATTCTTTCATGGTTTGATAGTCCAAATCCTTTCTATCTACAACGAAGAATACTTTTTCAATAAAGTCTAATTCCGTTGCAAGGCGTGCGGCTTTAAAGCTGGTGAGCGTTTTGCCTGAGCCTGTAGTGTGCCAAATATAACCGCCACTTTCTTTATTGCTCCAATTTTTCGCCTGATATGAGCTTTTAATTTTCCATAAAATACGCTCGGTGGCGGCAATTTGATACGGGCGCATAATCAATAGGGTATCAGAAACATCAAACACGCAGTAATTTACCAACACATTGAGCAGAGTAGTTTTTTCCAAGAATGTCTTCGTAAAATCCTTTAAATCTTTAATTAGAGTATTTTTTGCCGTTGCCCAATTCATTGTGAAGTCGTAGCTGTTCTTATCGCGTTTGGTAGTGTTGGCAAAATAGCGAGTATCCGTGCCATTAGAAATGACAAAAATCTGAATATATTTAAAGAGAGAATTTTCTTTATTGAAGCTTTCTTTGCTGTAACGATGAATTTGATTAAAGGCTTCACGAATAGCCACGCCACGTTTTTTTAGTTCGATGTGCACAAGCGGTAAACCATTCACCAAAATTGTCACATCATAACGATTGTCATAGCTGCCGGTTTGTTCAAATTGATTGATAACTTGCAGGGCATTATTGGCAAGATTTTTCTTATCGAGCAGATAAATATTCTGAATGTGTCCATCATCAAACACAAAATCATAAATATAGTCATCATGAATTTTACGGGTTTTCTCAATCAGACTATCGCTCGGTTTATCCAAATACTCCTCTAAAAAACGTCGCCATTCCGCATCAGAGAAAACCACATTATTCAAGCGCTGTAATTGAACCCGTAAGTTTTTAATCAGTTCATCGTGATTATTAAGTCCTTGTAAATACTCATAGCCTTGCGCCTGTAAATCACGAATAAACTCACGCTCAAGGCTCCCTTCCGTTTGATAACCGGCATTAGGCTCTTCCACAAATTTATTATATTGATCTAAAACGATAAAATTATTGGATTCGGCGATGGTTTTGTATTGGGTCATAAAGGTTCCTTATAATTGATTCTTTTTCTGCCCTACTGGTTACTAGAAATTCAGTAACAATTCTCTATAATATTCATACCGCTTTTGGCTTTGCTCAATTGCTAAAGGCAAGCCTTCAGTGATGGAGTTGGTGAGAGTTTCAAATTTATCGAGGATTGAAACGATGCGTTGTTGTTCTGGAATGCTAGGAATCGGGAATTTAATACTATTTAAATTTTTTTTATTTAATTTAGGTTGCGCAGCACCTGAAATATAAGGGGTTAAATCTATTTTATTTAAATAGAATTCAATAAATCGACGTTCTTCATACGTTTCAAATTTTAAAATATGAGCATGATTATTCACCCATATTTTTCCTGAAGCACTAAAGGCAATAGGCGTATTTCTAGCTAATAAATTTGCCCCATCTTCAGAAATAAGTAAAAAATCTCCATCAAATATATAATCTTTTACATAATCAACGATGCCTGAAGCACCATAATAAGGAATTTTACCTGAAGTACGTAAGCCACTTGTAATCGGTTTTCGTTTAGAATCTAGATTCTCTGAAATTTGATCTAGAGTTTTCCACTCAAACCCAACCTTCCCAAGTTCTTCTTCACTTAACAATTTCTCCCGATAGTATTCATACTGCTTCCGGCGTAGTATAAGCTCGCTGGTAAGCTCGCTGGTAAGCTCGCTGGTAAGCGCTGTCAATGCGTCCAAAATTCGCACGATTTCGGTTTGGACGGAGAGTGGGGGGATG
>NZ_CALJRX010000168.1 GCF_937976265.1 uncultured Haemophilus sp. | reverse complement strand
GTTTATTGCGGTTTACCCAAAAGAATCTCAAGGTAAAAATACAGTGTGGCGTTGGGGAAAGGAAAAGTCTCAACAAAATTTAAACACAGAAATTGCAGCCAAAAGAATGGCTGATGGCGGTTTTATGATAGTTGAAAAATACCGTAAAACTAGCCAGATGGCTAGATCTGTTTGGGCAGGAAAAGAAGATAATTCTGAAAAAGGAACATTGTTAGTTAAAGAATTGTTTGATGGGAAAAAATATTTTGATTTTCCTAAATCAGAAGAAATGCTTCGAAAAACACTTCAGATGGGAACATCTTCAAATGATATTATTTTGGATTTCTTTGCGGGTAGTTCGTCGAGTGCACATGCAGTTATGCAGCTTAATTCAGTAGAAAATAACAGTAATCGTCGTTTTATTTGTGTGCAACTTCCTGAAATCACTGACGAGAAATCCGAAGCCTTTAAAGCAGGTTTTAAAAATATTGCTGAAATCTCCAAAGAACGCATCCGCCGAGCAGGCAAACAAATTGCCGAAAATCATCCTGACAAACAACTGGATATTGGTTTTAAAGTGTTCAAACTGACTGACAGCCACTTTAAACAATGGCAATCTCCATCGGCAGAAAATTTAGCGCAGCAAATCGAATTGTTTGTGGATCCCGTGCGGAAAGAGGCAACGCCTGACGCCATGCTTTATGAAATTTTATTGCGCTTGGGCTTGAAATTAACGGCAAAAGTGCGGTCGGAAAATCAGGTGTTTTGGGTGAGTGATGAAAGCGGGCAACAGTTTGCCTTGTTGCTTGAAACCCTGAGTGCGGATTTATTGGATCAGGTGATTTCTGCCCAGCCGAAAAAAGTCGTGACGTTAGATTCGTTGTTTAATGGCGATGATGCCTTAAAGAAAAATGCCGAGTTGCAAATGAATGATGCAGGCATTGCCTTCTTTGTGCTTTAAGGAGGCAAAATGGAACTTCAATTTGAAACCTTGGATTATCAAACGCGCGCCATTCAAGCCGCGGTGGATTTGTTCATCGGGCAACCTAATCAGCAAACGGAATTCGGTTTGAAAGCGCAGAATGATATGCGTTTCGTGGCAAATTTGCCATTACAAATTAATGATGAACAGCTACAACAAAATTTGGTTAAGCAACAAAACAAGTTTAATTTTTACCGCACTTTAATTGGGGAACAGGGGAGAAATTTTACCGTAGAAATGGAAACCGGCACGGGGAAAACCTATGTTTACTTGCGCACGATTTTTGAATTGAATCGTCAATATGGTTGGCAGAAATTTGTGATTGTGGTACCGAGCGTGCCTATTCGTGAGGGCGTATTGCATACCTTGGAAACAACGCGTAGCCACTTTGCCACCCTGTTTGATAACCCGAGCGTAAATCCGAAATATGAATATAAGAGCAATCAACTTTCCCGCTTAAAAGCCTTTGCTACCGGCAATCATATTGAAATTTTGGTGATGAATATTGATGCCTTTGCCAAAGAAAGCAATGTGATTAATACACTAAATGAAAGTGGCGATGCGCCCATTCGTTATATTCAAAACGTCAATCCTATTGTGATTATTGATGAACCGCAGAATATGGAAACGGATATTCGCCGTCATGCTATCGCAAGTCTCAATCCGTTATTCACTCTGCGCTATTCGGCAACCCATAAAAATGCCTATAACCCGATTTTTCGCCTCAATCCTGTGCAGGCGTACGAATTAGGCTTAGTGAAGCAAATCGAAGTGGATAGCGTGTTGGCGGATAATGATGTGAATGGCGCTTATGTGGCATTAAAAGAAATTAACGCCGGCGCGAAAAGTTGGTCGGCAAAAGTGGAAATCTTGGTAAATGATAAGTCGATGAAGAAGAAAGTCGTCACCGTTAAGCCGAATCAAGACTTATTTGATCTTTCCAAACAAAATGAAGTTTATCGCAGTGGTTATATTTTGGAAGGAATGAATGTTGAGGAACAACAGATTGAGTTTTCCGGCGGATTAAAAGTGACGAAAGGCGTTGATAATTCTCTCTTGAAAGATGACATTCAAAAAATGCAAATTCGTCGCACAATAGAAGAACATTTACGCAAGGAAAAAATCTTAAATCCATTAGGCATTAAAGTATTGTCGCTATTTTTTATTGATAAAGTGGATAATTACCGCAACGATGGCAAATTTTATCAATGGTTTGAGGAAATTTATCGCGAATTAACCCATGGAAAAGATCCCGTTGGCGTGCATGAAGGTTATTTTTCCAAAGATAAAAAAGGCGTCTTGAAAGATACTAACGGCACTACACAGGCGGATAATGACACGTATCATTTAATTATGCGGGATAAAGAAACCTTGCTGTCTTTGGATAAGCCCTTACGTTTTATTTTCTCTCACTCTGCTTTGCGTGAGGGGTGGGATAATCCGAATGTGTTTCAAATTTGTACGTTGAACGATACCCATTCGGAAATTAAAAAACGACAAGAAATTGGACGTGGATTGCGCTTGCCGGTGAACCAGTTTGGTGTAAGAAGTCATGAGCGGGATAAAAATATCCTGACAGTGATTGCCAATGAAAGCTATGAGGAATTTGCGACCAAATTACAACGGGAAATTGAAGAAGATTGCGGTGTGTCCTTTGATAAAGGACAAATTAAAAATAAGTTGGATCGAAAATATGTGCGTTATCGCAAAGATTTTAGCCAACACCCTGAATTTGCGGCAATTTGGGAACGTATTAAGCACCAAACGACTTATCGGGTCAATTTTTCACAGGATGAACTGATCGAAAGTGCGGTCAAAAATTTAGTCAAAATGCCACGTATTGATGAGGTGAAAATTCGACATGAAAAGGTCGCTTTTGCGATTAATGAAAAAGGTGTGACGACAGAATATCGTTCTTCCAATCAGGTAACCTCAAAAACTCACTGGGATATTCCTGATGTGTTGGGGGAATTACAGAAGAAAACTGGGCTAACCCGTCAAACCATTTGCCATATTTTGCAAAAATCAAAACGATTGTCTGAGATTTATCATAATCCACAACGTTTTATTGATTTGGTTGCAGAAAAAATTAATGAAGCATTAAGTCAAATTATGGCAGATGGTGTGGAATATCACCGCATTGACGATCGGACCTATGAAATGACGTTATTTAAGGATTTTGAGTTTTATCTTAATCAATACAGTTTTTCTGTGAGTAAGCAATCAAAAACTATTTATGAGGGCTATATTGCCCTAGATTCCAACACGGAAAATACGTTTGCCCACCATTGTGAAAGCAGTGAAGATGTCGAGTTTTATTTTAAGTTACCGAAAAATTTCAAAATTCCAACGCCGTTAGGAAATTATAATCCCGACTGGGCGGTAGTGTTTAAAGGTCAGAATAAAGTTTATTTTGTGGCAGAAACTAAAAATACCGGCAAAGGTATTCAGCGTGGTGTTGATGAAGGCAAATTAGATATTTCAGAACAAATGAAAATTACTTATGCAAGAAAGAATTTTGAGTATTTGCATAAAGATTATGATGATTTGGAATATCGGGTTGTGCAGAGCGTAGATGAATTAAGTGAAACGGTCTGTTAAAAATCAGACAGCCATTATTGGCTGTCTGATAGAGTTAATTAAAGCACTTTCACAATACTTTCACATAAATAACGAATATTGTCTTCCGTGATACCCGCTACATTGATACGACCTGAACGAACAGCGTAAATCGCAAATTCTTCTTTTAAGCGATCAACTTGTTCAGGCGATAGGCCGCTGAAAGAGAACATACCGTTTTGTTCCATGATAAAGCTGAAATCTTGTTCTGCACCGTATTCTTTTAATAACTGAACGAATAAATGACGCATTTTTTTGATACGTTCACGCATTTCAGTCAATTCATTTTCCCACTCTTGGCGAAGTTGCGGATCATTTAATACCGTTGCTACGGTCGCCCCACCATGAGATGCAGGGTTAGAGTAGAGGGTACGAATAATTGATTTCACCTGTGTTAAAGCGGTTGAAGCAATTTCTGCATTTTCAGCCACAAGGGTAAAGGCACCGACACGCTCATTGTATAAACCAAAGTTTTTAGAGAATGAACTTGCCACTAATAATTCTTTATGATTTGCTGCAAAAGCACGTAAACCGTAAGCATCTTGGTCTAAGCCATTGGCTAAACCTTGATAAGCAAAGTCAAAGAGTGGTAACCAGCCGTTTTTCGCTGAAAGCGCAGCTAATTCTTGCCATTGTTCAGGGGTTGGGTCAATACCGGTTGGGTTGTGGCAGCAACCGTGTAAAAGCACCACATCGCCTTCGCTTGCTTGGCTTAAGTCTTCAAGCAAATGTTCCCAGTCAAGGGCTTTGCGTTCAGCATCATAATAACGATATTCACGAATCGTCATGCCCACCGCATTGAAAATGGCATTGTGGTTTGGCCATGTTGGCGTACTAATCCACACATTTTGTGCTTTGGTTTGGCGTTTGATGAATTCTGCCGCAATGCGTAATGCACCTGTGCCACCTAAACTTTGCGCAGTTCTTGCACGGTTTGCTTTAATGACTTCTGAATCTTTACCGAAAAGGAGTTCTTTTGTGCGTTCGTTATAATCGGCAATACCATCGATAGTCAGATAGTTTTTAGTCTTTTCGTTATCAAACAAGCGTTTTTCGGCTTCTTTCACTGCACGCATAATCGGTGTTGTACCTTGTGCATCTTTATAAACGCCAATACCTAAATTGATTTTATTTTCACGCGTTTCAGATTTGAATGCTTCGCCTAAGCCTAAGATAGGATCGGCCGGAGCCGCTTTGATATGTTCAAACATAGCTTTTCCTTATGTATGTGTTGTGAGATGAGTAATTTTATACTTCAGTCGATGGATTTTATCAAGAAGAACCTAATAAAAATCAACCGCACTTTGATGTTTTTAGATATTCATCAAAAAGTGCGGTTGTTTTTTTGATTATTTTAATTTCTCAATCGCCCAATTTAAACCAGATTGATAGTCTTCAGGGAGTTCGTGACGAAGTTTTTCAAGCTGTTGAATAATGATCGTTTTATCCGGATGCGTGATATTGATATGACCTAATTTTCTACCCGGACGAACTTCCTTACCATACCAATGTAACTGAGAGAATGGTGTGTTCAACCATTGTGGATTATGTTCTGTACCAATTAAATTAACCATGACACTTGGTGCAATAGGTTGTAATGACGGTGTAGGTAAATCTAATAAAGCACGTAGATGCAATTCAAATTGACTGATAGCACAACCAAGTTGCGTCCAATGTCCGCTATTATGCACACGAGGGGCAAGTTCATTAATTAATAATTTATCCCCCACCACAAAGCATTCCATCGCCATTACACCCACATATTCAAGTTTATCCATGATTTTTCCGAGCATAGATTCAGCCTGAATTTGTTGGTTTTGTTGTTGAGGGAATGAAACATCTGTCACACTGTAACGTAAAATGCCATTTTGCTGTAGGTTATGCGTCACAGGATAGAAACGTTTTTCACCATTTTTAAATCTTGCGCCTACGATAGACACTTCATAATCAAAAGGAATAAATTTTTCTGCGATAACTTCACCGAATAAATCGTCCGTAATGTCACGTTGATTGTTATTAGTGATAATCCATTGACCACGACCGTCATAACCACCAGTGCGACGTTTTACCACGACTTTTTCGCCCACGTTTTTAAATACTTCAGGCCATTGCGTTTTATCTTTTAATAAACACCATGGTGAGGTAGAGAGATTGAGCTCATCCAGTAAAGATTTTTGGGTAAAGCGATCAGCCAATAAGCCAAAAACATTCTGATTAACGAAATTCTTATGATGACCTAATAATTCGGTTAAAGGTGTTTTTTCCCAACGTTCAATTTCTGCGGTGATGATGGCATCTTTAGGTAAATCAAATACGGGCGCATTGAACTCAAGCGGTTGAACGTGAATATCTAAAGGTGCGCCTGCATAACGTAACATTCTGCCGAGTTGACCATTACCAAGCACATAAACAGTAGGATATAGGGTAGAGTTTTGCATAAAATTTCTCATCAAATCTAGCTAAAAAAACAACCGCACTTTAAAAAGTGCGGTCAAATTGCAAGGTGTTTTATGTACGTGGATCAGGATTATCCAATACCATATTGGTTTGATTTTCGCGGAATGCTTGTAGGCGAGCGAATAACGCATCATCCCAACCTGCAAGAATTTGTGCAGCGAGTAATCCTGCATTAGCCGCACCAGCTGGGCCAATCGCTAACGTACCGACAGGAATGCCTTTCGGCATTTGCACGATAGAATAGAGACTATCAACACCGCTTAACATAGAGCTTTTAACAGGGACACCCAATACGGGCACAAGCGTTTTGGCCGCAATCATACCGGGTAAATGAGCTGCACCACCAGCACCCGCAATAATCACTTTGTAACCATTTTTTTGCGCATTTTCGGCAAATTCAAACAGCTTGTCGGGGGTTCGATGTGCGGAAACGACTTCAACGTGATATGCCACATTGAGCTCATCTAAAATTTGAGTGGCTTCTTGCATGGTTGCCCAATCGCTTTTTGAGCCCATCACAATAGCAATTTTTGCGGTATTTGACATATTTTTAAAAATTTATCTGTTAAAAAACGATGCGTAGAATAGCATATTTGTCTACTTTTAAGCAAACGTTTGCCATATGGTAAAAACTGAAAATTCCATTGCAAGTTTTGTCATAAAATCTTATCCTAATACGAGTTTTTTTCTTAGAAATAGAGCAGATTATGTTAGCTAAAGCGAAATATAGAAAAGATTACAAACAACCTGATTTTACAGTTACGGATATTTTCCTTGATTTTCAATTAGATCCTAAGCATACCGTTGTCACTGCAAAAACAACCTTCCAACGTTTAAATGATGAAGCAACCCATCTTCGATTAGATGGTCATGGTTTCCAATTTGCCTCCATTAAATTCAATGGCGAAGATTTCAAACATTATCATCAAGACCATGAAAGTTTAACGTTAGATTTAACCAATCAAAGTGCGGTCAATTTTGAACTTGAAATTGTGACGAATTTAGAGCCTGCACAAAACACCTCTTTACAAGGGCTTTATCAATCTGGTGAGGGTATTTGTACACAATGTGAAGCAGAAGGTTTCCGTCAAATCACCTATATGCTTGATCGCCCAGATGTATTGGCGCGCTATACAACCAAAATTACCGCAGATAAAACCAAATATCCTTACTTACTTTCTAATGGTAACCGCATTGCAAGTGGAGAATTAGAAGATGGTCGTCATTGGGTTGAGTGGAATGACCCATTCCCGAAACCAAGCTATTTATTCGCTTTAGTGGCGGGTGATTTTGATTTATTACAAGATACTTTTACGACAAAAAGTGGTCGCGAAGTGGCCTTAGAGCTTTATGTTGACCGCGGCAATCTTGATCGTGCCTCTTGGGCAATGGAAAGTCTGAAAAAAGCGATGAAATGGGATGAAGACCGTTTCAATTTAGAATATGACTTAGATATTTACATGATTGTTGCTGTGGACTTCTTCAATATGGGTGCCATGGAAAATAAAGGGTTGAATATTTTTAACTCTAAATTTGTGTTGGCAAATCCACAAACAGCAACCGATGATGATTATCTCGCCATTGAAAGCGTGATTGCGCATGAGTATTTCCATAACTGGACGGGAAACCGTGTAACTTGTCGTGATTGGTTCCAGTTAAGTTTGAAAGAAGGTTTAACGGTTTTCCGTGATCAAGAATTTTCATCTGACACAGGTTCTCGTGCTGTTAATCGTATTAATAACGTGAAATTCTTACGTACGGTGCAATTTGCCGAAGATGCAAGCCCAATGTCACACCCAATTCGCCCTGAAAAAGTCATTGAAATGAATAACTTCTATACCGTGACTGTGTATGAAAAAGGGGCAGAAGTGATTCGTATGTTGCACACCTTATTAGGTGAACAAGGTTTCCAAAAAGGGATGCAACTCTATATTGCTGAAAACGATGGTAAAGCGGCAACCTGTGAAGATTTTGTCTCTGCAATGGAACGAGCGAATGATGTTGATTTAGCACAATTCCGTCGTTGGTATAGCCAATCAGGTACGCCAGAATTAATGATTAGTGATGCCTATGATGAACAAACTCATACTTATCGTTTAACTGTTTCGCAATCTACGCCGCCAACAGCGGACCAAATGGAAAAAGTAAACTTACATATTCCATTGAAAATTGCGCTTTATGATGCCAAAGGCACAAAACAAATGTTACAGCATAACGGTGAATTGTTAAGCGATGTGTTAAATGTAACAGAAAAAGACCAAGTGTTTGAGTTCCATGGTATTTATGGTCGCCCAATTCCTGCGTTATTATGTGATTTCTCTGCACCGGTGAAACTCGATTATGATTACACCACAGAGCAGTTATTAGGTTTACTTAAATTCGCGGATAACCAATTTGCTCGTTGGGATGCAGCACAAATGCTGTTTACTCAAGAATTACGTCGTAATGTGGCGCATTTCCAACAAGGTGAAGCCTTTGACATTTCACCTGATGTTTTGACCGCACTTGCGCATGTATTGGAAAATTACGAACAAGATATTGAATTAGCCACATTAATTCTGACCTTGCCAAAAGATATTGAGTTTGCAGAAAGTTTTAAAACGATTGATCCGGATGGCATTGCAGCCGCAAGAGAATTTATGTTGGTGCAAATTGCAGAATACTTGAAAGAAGATTTATTGCGTATTTACACCCATATTCGTCTTGAAGATTATCGAGTGACGCAAGAAGATATTGCTTTACGAGCAATGCGTAATCTTTGTTTAAGTTATTTGGCTTACACCAATTTAGGCAATAATGTGGTGCAAAAACATTACAATAATGCCAATAATATGACAGATACGTTGGCTGCATTAAATATGGCAACTAAAGCCTCATTACCTTGCCGTGATACCTTGTTAGCGGATTTTGAACAAAAATGGCAACATGATGGCTTGGTAATGGATAAATGGTTTGCTTTACAAGCAACTCGCCCAGATGAAAACGTATTGGAAATTGTACAAGTATTAATGGATCACCCAAGCTTTAACTTCAACAATCCAAACCGTTTACGTTCATTAGTGGGTAGCTTTGCAAATCACAACTTAAAAGCGTTCCATCATATTAGTGGTTCTGGCTATCGTTTCTTAACAGACGTCCTAATCCGTTTAAATGAAAGCAATCCACAAGTGGCTGCGCGTTTAATTGAACCGTTAATTCGTTTCTCACGTTTTGATGCACAACGTCAAACGTTAATGAAACGTGCTTTAGAACGTTTAAGTGCTGTTGAAGAGCTCTCGAAAGATTTATTCGAGAAGATTGAAAAAGCCTTGCAATAAACAAAAAGTGCGGTTAATTTTGACCGCACTTTCCATTTACAGTGAACTATCCTGAGAGA
>NZ_CALJRX010000167.1 GCF_937976265.1 uncultured Haemophilus sp. | reverse complement strand
AAGCAAAAGAAATGAAGAAAAAAGTAAAAACAATGGAAAACCCGAAAATGTAATACTTTCTGCTTAAAAGAAAAACTGCGGTCAAATTGACCGCAGTTTTTGTATCAAAGTGAGATTATTGCTTACGCCACGTCGTGCCGTTGGCGCCATCTTCTAACACGATACCCATTGCGGTGAGTTCATTACGTGCCGCATCCGCAGTAGCCCAATCTTTAGCTGCACGCGCTTCGTTGCGTTGTTTGATGAGCGCTTCAATTTTTGCGACTTCATCATCGTTAGAACCCGCTTGTAAGAATTTTTCTGGATCTTGTTGAAGTAAACCTAAGATACCCGCTAATTCACGTAAACGAGCAGCAAGACCATTGGCTTTTTCTGCATCTTCAGTTTTCAATTTATTGATTTCACGCGCCATTTCAAATAAGACAGAAAGCGCGTTCGGCGTATTGAAATCATCGTCCATTGCTTCACGGAAGGCTTCCACAAAATTTTCACCGCCAAAAGCAACCGCACTTTGATCGGTGCCACGTAAAGCGGTGTACAAACGTTCTAATGCACCTTGTGCTAAATTCAGGTTTTCTTCACTATAATTGAGTTGGCTGCGATAGTGTGCCGTTAGTAAGAAATAACGCACCGCTTCTGCATTGTAGTGGTTTAATACATCACGAATAGTGAAGAAGTTGCCGAGGGATTTCGACATTTTTTCTTTATCTACCATGATCATGCCGGAATGGATCCAATAATTCACATATTGGCCACCATGAGCACAGCAAGATTGCGCAATTTCATTTTCGTGATGCGGGAACATTAAATCAGAGCCACCGCCGTGAATATCAAAATGTTCGCCAAGTTGTTTGCAGTTCATCGCAGAACATTCAATGTGCCAACCTGGACGACCCGCGCCCCATGGGGATGGCCAGCTTGGTTCGTTTTCTTTTGACATTTTCCAAAGCACGAAATCCATTGGATTTTTCTTGATTTCATTAATTTCAATACGTGCTCCAGCTTGTAATTGGTCGAGATCTTGGCGCGATAATTTGCCGTATTCTTTAAAGCTTTCCACATCAAACATCACATCGCCATTGTCTGCAACATAAGCATGACCACGCGCAATCAGTTTTTCCACAATCTCAATAATTTCAGGAATATGATGCGTTGCACGAGGTTCGAAATCAGGACGCAATACGTTTAGTGCATCAAAATCTTTATACATCTCTTGCACCATACGATCCACAAGTTGATCGCAGGTTTCTTTATTTTCCAATGCGCGTTTGATGATTTTATCGTCCACATCCGTGATATTACGCACATAAGTTAAATCGTAACCTAAAGCGCGTAAATAGCGAGCAATCACATCAAAACACACAAAGGTACGGCCGTGGCCAATATGGCATAAATCGTAAACGGTCACGCCGCACACATACATACCCACTTTTCCTTCATGGATAGGTTTGAATACTTCTTTTTCTCGAGTGAGGGTATTAAAAATCTTTAACATATTTTTTCTCTTAAAACTGGTTGGAAAACGACCGCACTTTTTCTGCTCATGGTGGCACTTTCTCGCCATTTGTGGAATAATGAATGCCTTAATTTTCAAGAGGAAAACAACATGGTTACATTACACACAAATTTTGGCGATATTAAAATTAAACTTGATTTTGATAAAGCGCCAATCACCGCAGAAAACTTTTTAAATTATTGTAAAAACGGTTTCTATAATAACACAATTTTCCACCGTGTTATTGATGGATTTATGATCCAAGGCGGTGGTATGGAAAGCGGAATGCGTGAAAAAGCAACAAACGCACCGATCCAAAATGAAGCTAACAATCGTTTAAGCAATAAACGTGGCACAATCGCCATGGCGCGTACCTCTGATCCACATTCTGCAACGGCACAATTCTTCATTAACGTGGCAGATAATGACTTCTTAAACTACCGTTCAAAAGAGATGTTTGGCCGTGAAGTCGTGCAAGAATGGGGTTATGCCGTATTCGGTGAAGTGGTTGAAGGCATGGATGTGGTGGATAAAATCAAAAAAGTAAAAACCGGTAATAAAGGCTTCCACCAAGACGTTCCGACAGAAGATGTTGTGATTACATCCGTTTCTGTCGAATAATTAATCTGGTGTGTGGATACGCAATCTACACACCTTTTTTCTTAAGTAAAATAACATTATGCCTTTCTTCGATACTCATACCCACCTTGATTATCTTCATCATGACACTGGTGAGCCATTAGCTCAGCTCGTGGATAACGCTAAGCAAGCTGATGTGCAAAAAATCTTGATTGTGGCGGTAAAAGAGTCGGATTTTAAAACGATCCAAAATATGACCGCACTTTTCCCTGAGCATCTTTATTGTGGGCTTGGATTGCATCCTCTTTATATCAAAGAGCACCAAGAGCATGATTTAGAGATATTGGATGCGGCATTATCTGTTCGTAATCAAAATTGTACAGCCGTAGCAGAAATTGGCTTAGAATGTGCGATTCCTGATTTATTGACTGATGAATTATGGCAAAAGCAACAGCACTTTTTGGAAAGTCAGCTTTATTTAGCGAAGAAATATAACCTTTCTGTGAACTTGCATAGCCGAAAATCCCATGAGCAATTATTCCGTTTTTTAAAACAAGCCAATTTGCCAAAATGTGGTGTCGTGCATGGTTTTTCTGGAAGTTATGATCAAGCAAAACGATTTGTGGATTTAGGCTATAAAATTGGCGTAGGCGGCACGATTACTTATGAACGCGCGAATAAAACGCGTCAAGCGATTGCGAAGTTGCCATTAGAGGCGTTGGTATTAGAAACGGATACACCAGATATGCCGGTGTTTGGCTTTCAAGGGCAACCTAATCGACCAGAACGGATTGTTCATGCCTTTGAGGCGTTATGCCATTTAAGAAGTGAAGAGCCTGAAGTGATTAAAGAAACGGCTTGGCAGAATAGCTTAACCTTATTCGGTTAAACCTTAAAACGATAAATCACTTGATTGGCTGAACCGCGCCAAACCAAGCTTGGGTCAGCCTGTTCTTGTATAAATTTCCCATCAATAAGCACGTCAATATAAGGCAACATTTGACGTTGATAATCATCAAGTTCATCCAGTTTATAACCCGTCCACACCCAAATGTCCTTATCGGGACATTCTTTTTTTACACGCTGTACAAAAGGAAGTAAGGCTTCAACATTACGAGGATGCATCGGATCTCCACCAGAAAGCGTGAGTCCTTGACGTTTAATACGCGTATCTTTTAAATCATTGATGATCTGTTGTTCCATCGCTTCATCAAATAATACGCCATTATCAAAAGACCAGCTCTTTTGATTGTAGCAACCACGACAACCATGCGTACAACCGCTAACGAAAAGGGTACAACGGGTGCCTTCGCCATTTACAACATCGGTAGGGTAGTATTGGAGATAGTTCATGGTTTTACCTTAAAAGTGCGGTTGATTTTCTCGTCAAATTCACCAAATGGATAAATTAACCTTTGCAATACAGGGCCAATTCTTGCATAATAGCCCACCTAATCGCATTGCGATATCAATGGAAATCTTCTCGGTCTCTCGCAACGGTGTCCGGTTTACTCGGTCAGGTTCGGAAGAAAGCAGCCAAAGTCGGAATTTCTGTGTGCCGAGAATAAGCTGGGAAGATTTCCACCCAACTTATCCTTTCTTATTTTACACACGCTCCACTAATTGTTTGAAGAACCCTTTTTCTAATTGCAATAATTCTGCGTAAGTGCCTTTTTCAATTAGCTTCGCTTCATCAATCACAAAAAGTTCATCAAATTGCTCAATCGCTGTTAAGCGGTGAGTCACCATAATTAAGGTTTTATTTTCAGCGTGAGCAAGAATCAAACGTAAAATTTGGCGCTCAGTTTCGCGATCTAGACCTTCTGTTGGCTCATCTAATAGTAAAATTGGCGCATCATTAAGCAAAATACGCGCTAAGCCCAAACGACGTTGTTCTCCACCAGAAAGTGGACGACCACCATCACCTAACCAAATATCTAAACCTTGTTCTTGTTCCAGCAATTTGCCTAAACCAACCTGATTTAACACCTCGATCATTTTTTCATCTGAAATATTGACCGCACTGGCGAATTGCAGATTTTGACGAAGTGTATCGCTAAATACATGAACACGTTGCGTTAAAAAGCAGAATTGGTTGCGTAATGTGTCTTCAGCGTAATCAGCAATCGGCTTGCCAGCAAGGAATAGTTGCCCTTGGTTGGCATCATAATTACGCACTAAAAGCTGTAATAACGTGGATTTCCCGCTGCCTGTTTTACCTAAAATCGCGACTTTTTGGCCTTTTTGAATGGTTAAATTCAAATTCTCTAAAGCACGATTTTGACGTTCAGGATAAGTGAAAGAAAGATCTTTCGCTTCAATTAATGTTGTGGCGTTTTGATCGAACTCCGCTTTGCCATTAAAGGTCACTAATGGTTGCTGCTCGATAATATCTGTCACGCGTTCAGCTGACGCAATGACTTGCCCGATATGTAAGAATGCAGAACCTAATGGCATTAAGATTTCAAATGAGGCTAAGGCCGCAAAAGTGAAGAGCGCAATAAACGCCATGCGATATTCATCGTTGCCAAACTCCGCTTGTGAGCTAAACCACAACATTGCGGCAATAATTAAACCATTTAAAAAGAGTGAAAGTGCGGTTGAAAATCCGCTTAAATTGGCTTCTTTTTGTTGATCGGCTTGCCAATTAGCTTCAGTTTTAGCCATGTTATCTTTCAATTTATCTTCGGCATTAAAAAGCAATAATTCCGCTTGTGCTTGGATAAATTCTAAGAATTGTGTGCGATAAAGTGCGCGTGAATGCACGAGTTTATCGCCAAATTTTTTACCCAGTTGGTAGAAAACGGTTGGAATAACCAATACTAATAAAAGTAGGCTCACACCTAGACCTAAGGCTAAAGGGGCATTGACGAAACTTAGGCCAATACACATAGCTAGAATCACAAAAATAGCCGTAATAAATGGCGCAATTAAGCGAAGGTAAAGACTATCAAGGGTATCTACATCAGACACTAAGCGGTTTAATAAATCGCTGTTACGGTAGCGATTTAACACTGCAGGACTTAATGGAATAATCTTCTCAAAAACTTGTACCCGTAATTTAGCCAAAATGCGGAAAGTCGCATCGTGTGTCACCAACTTTTCAAAATAGCGGAAAAGAGTGCGGCCAATAGCAAGCCCACGCACAGAAGCAGATGGATAGAAGAAATTAAATAACGTGCCAAGACCCGCAATAGCTGTTGCGGCTAAAAACCAACCCGATGTGGTCAGCAAGCCTATGCTAGATGCAAGGCCCGTAATCATTAAAACCAAGCCTAAAAATAAAGGCAACTTGGCAAATTTAAATAAACGTAAAAAGGGAAGTAAAGCACGCATTATTGAATATCCTCTTTTCGTTGAGCCAATAATTCGGCAAAGAAGCCTTGATCTTTTAATTGGTTGAAATGCCCTTGTTGAACAATTTCACCTTCTTGCATCACAAAAATATTGTCACATTGTTTTAGATCTTCAATACGGTGTGTGATCATTAAGGTCGTTTGGTTATGGCTCATTTCTGCAAGGGCAGCAAGTACCAGATTTTCAGACTGAGCATCGAGGCTAGCCGTAGGCTCATCGAGTAATAATAAATTGCCTTTGCGTAGTAAAGCGCGTGCGATCGCTAAGCGTTGAGCTTGGCCTACAGATACACCAATGCCGCCATCTTTAATTTCGCTATCCAAGCCTAATTTATCGGTAAACTCTTTCGCTTGAGCAGAAATCAAGGCTTGCTCAATTTGCTCATCAGTTGCTTGAATATCGCCTAAAAGTAGATTTTCTTTGATGCTACCTTGTAGTAGTAATGGGTTTTGACCTACCCACGCAATTTGTTTACGCCAGTCGCTTAAACGGCTTTGATTCAGTTCCACACCGTTAATTTTTAAGCTACCTTCATAAGGCAAGAAACCCAGTAAGACATTGATTAAAGAGGTTTTGCCTGCACCACTTTGACCGACAAGAGCAATATGGCTTTCTTTCGGAATATGGAATGAAAGGGGCTTAGTTAATGGTTGACCTTGTGGAGAAAGCGCCACTAAATTTTCAGCCTGAATTTCGACCGCACTTTGTGCTGGAATTTGTTCATTGCCTTGATGTGCAATTAAATAATCCGCTTCTAAGAAATCGACAATGGCATCAGCAGCACCAATACCCGCTGCACGATCGTGGTAGTAAGTCCCGAGATCCCGCAATGGTTGATAAAACTCTGGTGCAAGAATTAAGCAGAAAAAGCCGGTAAATAAGGTCAGTGTGGTGCCATAAGTGCCAAATTCGATTTGGCCTAAATAGCTAAAACCAAAATACACCGCCATTAAAGCAATGGAAATGGAGGTGAAAAACTCTAACACAGCGGAAGAGAGAAACGCCATTTTAAGTACCGCCATGGTCGTTTCACGGAAGTCTTCCGTTGTGTTTTCAATATGTTGAGTTTGTTCTGAAGTGCGGTTGAAAAGACGCAAGGTTTCTAAACCGCGTAAGCGATCCAAAAATTGAGCACTTAAGCGAGAAAGGGTCGCCATATTTTTTTGACTGCTGTCTGCTGCCGCAATCCCTACCAGAATCATAAAAATTGGTACAAGCGGTGCAGTGACCATTAAAATCAGTCCTGCCGCCCAGTTGAGTGGGAATACGGCAATTAAAATCACCATTGGTACAATGGCAGACAAACTTTGTTGTGGTAAGAAACGCGCATAGAAGTTATGTAGATTTTCCACTTGTTCAAGCATGATACTTGCCCAGCTTCCGGCGGGTTTGTTATTGATAGTCGCAGGTCCCACTTGGTGGATTTTGTCTAAGATCTTTTGGCGCATGTGATTGCGCAGTAATCGACCTGCTTTAAAGCCAATTTTTTCGCGTAGCCATAAAATGACCGCCCGCAAAGCAAAAGTAATGATTAATGCAATAAAATATGGAACCAGTTCAGTGCGATCGACATTTTGCATAATGAGCTTGTCGAGCAATGTCGCAAGAAAATAGGTTTGAGCCACAAGAATTAAGGAGGAAAGTGTGGCAAGGGCAATATTGGTGCGCATTAATTTTTTAACAGGTTGTTGCTGCGCACGAAGCCATTTTTGTAAATATTTTTGGCGAAGTTTGTCCATAGATTTGTAGAGTTAGTATTTAAAAAGTTCTCCCTCTCTATTGAGAGGGAGCTTGAAGGGCGAGTTTATTGATACAAAATTGATTCTTTAAAATCTCCCTTAACCCCTCTTGGCTAAAGAGAGGAAAATAAATAAGGAAATTTATTTATTCTTGTGCATCTAAATAACGTTCAGCATCTAATGCAGCCATACAGCCTGTTCCTGCCGAAGTAATGGCTTGGCGATAGTTGTGATCCATTACATCACCCGCAGCAAATACGCCTTCCACTGACGTTGCTGTTGCATTGCCTTCAAGGCCTGATTTAACAACGATATAACCGTTGTTAAGTTCAAGCTGACCTTGGAAGATTTCAGTATTTGGTGCATGACCGATAGCAATAAATAAACCGTCTAATTTCACGTCTTCTTTTTCGCCGGTTTTTACGTTTTCTAAACGTACACCGGTTACGCCCATGTTATCACCTAACACTTCATTCAACGTGCGGTCAGTATGAAGCACGATTTTGCCTTCTTCGACTTTTTTGTATAAGCGATCGATTAAGATTTTTTCTGCACGGAAGCTATCACGGCGGTGGATTAAATGGACTTCAGACGCAATATTAGCCAAGTAAAGCGCTTCTTCAACAGCAGTATTTCCGCCACCGACAACGGCAACCGGTTTATTGCGATAGAAGAAACCATCACAGGTTGCGCAAGCTGAAACGCCACGGCCTTTATAAGCGGTTTCAGATTCTAATCCGATATAACGTGCTGATGCCCCTGTTGCGATGATTAATGCATCACATGTGAAGGTTTGCATATCGCCATAAAGTTTGAATGGACGAGAAGATAAATCGACTTTATTAATATGATCAAACACGATTTCGGTTTCAAATTTTTCAGCGTGTTGCAACATACGTTGCATTAAACCTGGGCCAGTGGTCATTTCAAAATCACCCGGCCAGTTTTCAATTTCATCCGTCGTAGTAAGTTGCCCGCCTTGTTGAAGACCGGTCACTAAAACAGGTTTTAAGTTTGCGCGAGCAGCATAAATAGCCGCGGTATAACCTGCAGGGCCTGAACCTAAAATTAATAATTTACTGTGTTTAACGTCTGACATAAAGAATCCTTTGTTTATAAAATAAAGCATGAGGCTTTTGGAATTTGTCCATTATAAAGCCTTCATGCATAAAAAAATAGTTGATCTTATTAGTAAAGTAATGAATACAGCAATCGGCGATATTTATTGGTGATAGGATCCGCATTGCCAATGGCTGATAAAATAGATAAAAACTGTTGTTTCACTTCACCATTTTCTGCAGAAAGATCTTGTTTAAGAATGCTAAATAATAAATCTAACGCTTCTTCGTTTCGATTGGCTTGATGTAGTTGTAGCGCTAATTTTAACGCAATTTCAGGCGTTGGATTTTTCGCATAATCCGCTTGTAATTGCTGAATTTCTGGCGTATCAGCCGCTTTAATTAAAAGCTCAATCTGCGCTTGTAATCCATGCCAACGGCTGTCGCGATCCTGAATCGGAATTTGCGCTAAAATATCTGCCGCAGGCTCCGTTTTCTTCATGGCAATATAGGTTTCCGCATAAAGTAATGCCACATCGCTGTTTTTCTTATCTGAGAGCTCCCAGGCTTCTTTCAGTAATGGAAGGGCAGAGTCGTAATCTTCCACTTGTAAAAAATCCAAGGCTTTTTGGAATTTTAAATCTTCTTCTTTTGGCAAAATGGCGCTTAAACGTTGTAATAAGCTAGCTTCATCTAATGCACCAGGGAACGCATCTAAAGCTTGTGCCTCTTTGAAAAGATAGGTTGTTGGCAACGCTTGAATACGAAATTGTGCAGCAATCATTTGCTCAGTTTCACAATTCACTAGCCCAAGGATAAATTGTCCTTGGTGTTGTTCTGCAACACGTTGTAGAACTTTTACAAAATCAGCTGATTCTTTATGGCTTGGCGCATAAAAGTTAATGACAAGCGGGGTTTCGACGGAACGCTGCAACGTTTCGGTAAGATTTTGTTCGTTGAGTTCAACTAAAAAAGGTAAATCTGCCATTTTTATTCCTTGATAAATGGAAAATGATGCCTGATTTTAACAAAGTGCGGTCAGTTTTAGAAATGTTTTACAGGAAAAGAAAAGGGCAGTGTTAATCTGCCCTTATTCGCTATCTATTTTTATTCTTTTGTTTCTTCCACTTTATCTTCTGGAAGTACGAGGTTAAGAATTAAGGCAAGTAATGAACCTACAGTAATGCCTGAACCAAGTACTTCTTTGAAAAAGTGCGGTAATTTATCAAGCAATTCTGGACGAGTCGTCACCGCTAAGCCACAGCCAATGGAAATCGCGATAATTAAACCATTGCGTTTGCTACGTGCGACTTTATCTAACATTTGGATACCCGCAGCGATAATCATCGCGAACATCATTAAGCCAGCACCGCCTAATACAGGCAATGGAATTGAAACAATTAATGCACCGAATACAGGGAATAAGCCTGCTAGCGCTAGAAGTACACCGGTTAGCGCAACCACGTGACGGCTAGCCACGCCCGTTAGAGAAATGACACCAATGTTTTGTGAGAATGAAGAGAATGGCGTAGTGGACATAATGGCTGCTAGGGCAGATCCTAAACCATCGGCTAGAACCCCGCCACGTAAATGTTTGCCGGTGATTTCTGTTTGGGTTGCGTTACCTAGCGCTAGGAAGTTACCGCTTGATTCAACGATCGTGACTAAATACGCAATGGACATGCCGATAATGCCTGAAATTGGGAAGGCTAAGCCAAAGTGTAGTGGTTGTGGAATCGCGAAAGTTTGTGCTTGTTTTACACCTTCAAAGCTCACCCAACCCATGGCTAAACAAACGAGATAGCCTGTCATCATCCCAATAACGATTGCGGCAGCAGAGAAAATGCCTTTACCCCATTGTACGAGCGCAACCACGATCACCAACACAAAGCTCGCCATCATTAAATTTTCTGGCGTCGCATAATTCGCATCACCACGTTGACCACCTGCGAACCAGTCAACGGCAACAGGAATCAGGCTTAAACCGATCATCATGACAACAGTCCCCGTCACAAGTGGTGGGAACAATTTGCGAATATACGGCATAAAGAAACTGCCGATAATCATCACTAATGAGCCAACTAGAGAAGAACCTAAAATACCGGCGATACCATATTCACTAAAACCAATTGCCAGTGCAGCGGCAACGAAAGTAAAACTGGTTCCCATTACACTTGGTAAACGAATACCAATAGGCCCCAAGCCTTTACATTGGATAACGGTCACTACACCAGAAATTAAAAGCGCAGCATTAACTAATGTAATGGTATCTTCGGTCGGTAATTTTAAGACGTTACCAATGACCAGTGGTACGGCAATAATTCCCCCGAGTGCAGCAAGTAAATGTTGTGCCGCAAGGAGTAAACTCAATCCGAAAGGTGGTTTGTCTTCCACGGTATAAAGTAGATTGTTATTCATTAGGTTCCCTTAAGTAGAAAAAAATTGTGCGAATTATACGTTAATTTTTATTTACCGCAAACGTTTGCGTAAAGAAAATAAAAAAGTGCGGTTAAAAATTACGTGATTTTCAACCGCACTTGCTTGATTTAAAAGCTACATCCAGAATAGATAAGCAATGGTTGCAATAATGACCATACAGGTTAAATCAATAAATTTACCCACGCGGATCATTTCGGATTGTTTAACAAAACCTGTGGAGTACACAATCGCATTCGGAGGTGTACCAACCGGCATCATAAAGGCACAAGAGGCACCCAAACCAATAATCATCGCAAAGCCAAGCGGTGGCATATTCAATGCTTGTGCAATAGAAATAAAGATTGGAACAAGTAAGGCCGCACTTGCCGTGTTTGAAGTAAATTCGGTCAAAATCACAATAAATGCTGCAACAATTAATGCCATCACATAGTAGTGTCCCCCTTCAATAATGAAGACGATACCATCCGCCATGATTTTGCTTGCGCCTGAATGAGTGAGTACAGAACTTAAGGTTAAACCACCACCAAAGAGGAATAATACGCCCCATTCTGTATTTTCTTGCACTTCTTTCCAACTTGCGATCCCGGTTACACAAATAACAATCGCTGCTGAGAGCGCAACCATACTATCAAAACTGCCAATAGGTTTTGGTAGCCCTAATAATTGAGAAAGAATTGGATTGATGTAACCACCAAAAATCCAAAGAATTGCCACGGCCACAAAAATCGTTAAGGTTAAAATACGTTTTTTCGTCATGTGAATTTTGGCAAATTCCGCATCAAAGCGAAGACCAAGTTTTGGTTTAAAAACAAGGTATAACCAACCAATAATTACAGGAAATAAAATCAACATGACTGGAGTGCCGTACATTAACCAGTCTGCAAAACCTAAATGAAGTTGAGATGCGGCAATGGCATTAGGTGGGCTACCTACAAGGGTTCCCATACCACCGATGGTAGCACTATAAGCAATGCCTAATAATACGAATACATAAGTATTGTGATCTTTATTACGGTCTAGCTGACTTAAAATAGTCATTGAAAGTGGGATCATCATTGCTGCAGTAGCCGTATTACTCATCCACATAGATAAAAAAGCCGTAGCGATGAATAAATAAAGTACGGCAACAGATAACCGACCCCGCGCTAATTGCATGATTTTATTAGCGATCATTTGGTCGATCTTTTGCACATTTAATGCCGTTGCAAGTGCAAAACCACCAAAGAATAAAAAGATAGTTGGATCTGCAAAGGCTACGAGGGCTTCGCGACTATCAGCTAATCCTAATAGAACAGATAGAATTGGAACGAATAATGCAGTGATGGTTACACTAACTGCTTCGGTGAGCCATAGAATGGCCACAAATGCGAGTAAAGATAATCCTTTATTCGCAGCAGGGGCAAAAGGAAGTGTATTGAGTAGAATAAAAAAGAGAGCTACATCAGAAAGGAATATAATAGTTTGTTTATTCCATGCTTTTCGCTGAGAGTTTGTGACAGATATTACTTGCATATTTTTTCCTATATTTTTAAGACCGGTGATTTTAGCATAACAGGCCTCAGTCAGAAAATAATACATACTAAAAATTGATTAGTATTAAAGAAAAGTGTGGTCAAAATCAGAAGATTTTTGACCGCACTTCATAATTGAATATCAATTTAACGAGATAAAATCGCTTTCACTTGCTTTTGTAATGTTGGCACAATCTCTTGTTCAAACCACGGATTCTTTTTGAGCCAAATTTGGTTGCGTGGAGAAGGGTGAACAAGTGGGAGAAAGTGAGGGAGAAAATCACGGAAATGGTGAACAGTCTCCGTTACATTAAGATTATTTTCTGGCAAATAGTATTTTTGCGCATATTGTCCAATGAGAATGGTCAGTTCAATATTGGGTAAATTAGCGAGAATTAGCGGATGCCATTTTTCCGCAAAACCTTTGCGAGGTGGTAAATCCCCCGATTTGCCTTTGC
>NZ_CALJRX010000166.1 GCF_937976265.1 uncultured Haemophilus sp. | reverse complement strand
AACACACCATCTTGGGTACGTACTTGGTAAGCAATGCTTACCACAACATTTTTTGCTACTTTCATTATGTTTTCCTTATAAAAAATCGGTTAAAAAAAGTCGTACCATTGTAGCGAAAATTATTCTGCGCGCAATGCAATTCGCGCACTAATGCGTGCTTTTATTTTCTCTTTACCATTTTCCAGATAACCATCACCAGAAGAATCCACCGCACTCATATCGGCAGATTTTGCCATCGCCATCATATAAGGTCGTGGGCTCATGGTTTGTTCATTCACGGAAGAGACATCTAAATCTAAAATTTGATAGCCTTTCATATTCAATGAATTTTGAATTAATGTGGCTTTGTTTTTAAATTTATCCAATGCAGCTTGAGTTAATTCATTTTCTAAACTCATTAATTTTTCTGATGAAATAAGTGCATTCGTACTTTCCACCGCCATAACGCCATCAAGCTCGCTAATCACTTTAGAGATGGCTTGGAAATCTTTGCTTTCTAATACAAGTTCTACACGATCAATCCAGCCAGATTGCTTGCCTTGATTGTTATAACGCACACTGGTATGATGAAAATGATCTTTAATTTCTACCGCACTTTCGTTTTTCGCGATAGAAAGCGCGTTGCTTAATTTCTCATTGATCGTTTTATTTAAGGTTGAAAGTGAGGTGCCTTCTGCCTGATAAAAAAGCGTAACTTGTAACAAATCTCGTGAAACTTCTTTTTCAACTTCAGCATTAAAAGAAACAATATTATTTTGCACCGCACTTTGCGGATTATCCGCCAATGCAGGCACAGCAAAAGGCAACGCCAATAATGCTAAGGAAAGCGATTTTAATTTCATATTGAAACTCCTAAAAAAATAACCGCACTTAATAAGTGCGGTTAAAAAGAATGATTAGTGCACACGAGGCTCTTCGACATCCTCGTCATCAAAAAATTCCCCATCATCACCGTATTCATCGTCATCGGCATTCGGGTCTTCAAAATAGGTGCCCCAACCATCATAAATGCCTTTATGTTTTTCTAATAACGGAAGAATTTCTTTTTGTTGAGCATCAATAACTTCAGCTTTTAATTCTACTTCACTGATAATGTCAAAGCAGAAAATCGGTTTGCCATCATCATCTTCAAATTCTTCCGCTTCGGACACTTCATAACCGGCTTTAAAAGCATCTACGGCGATTTTTTCTAACAAATCAAAATCGTGATGAGCAATGTGATGCTCAATAATGTAAAGCGCATCCGGGTCACTACCATCGTTAAGTAAATCAGCGATAATTTCACGGGTTTCTGCTTGTAATTCAGCCAATTTTGACATAATAAAATCCTTCAACAAGAACAAAAGTGAGGTTATTTTAGTGGATAAATCACCAAAAGTCGCATAAAATTTCGTGCAATTGTTTTCTATAAAAAAGAACCCTAACCATGCTCGAACAACTCCCTTATTTGGCATTAAAAACATCGCCAAAAACCACCGCACTTTTAAAGGCTGAATGCGCGGATTTTATTGTAAAAGAGCATTTAGGCTATGAAATGTCGGGCGATGGAGAGTTTGTTGCATTGTATGTACGCAAAACAGATTGCAACACCTTATTTGTTGGTGAAAAATTAGCTAAATTTGCTGGTGTTTCTGAACGCAATATGGGATATGCGGGGTTGAAAGATCGTCGAGCAGTGACAGAACAATGGTTTTGTTTACAAATGCCAGGAATGGAAACGCCCGATTTCAGTCAATTTGAATTAGATGGCGTAGAGATTTTAACAGTTACTCGACATAACCGAAAAATTCGCACAGGTAGCCTTGAGGGAAATTATTTCGATATTTTATTACGCGGCGCGGAAGAATCAGATGAGCTTAAAGCGCGGTTGGATTTTGTAGCAAATTTTGGTTTCCCCAATTATTTTACGGAACAACGTTTTGGTCGAGATGGTCATAACCTCACGCAAGCATTGCGTTGGGCGCAAGGAGAAATTAAGGTAAAAGATCGCAAAAAACGCAGTTTTTATCTTTCCGCTGCGCGCAGTGAAATTTTTAATCTAGTTGTGGCGGAACGTATTGCAAAGGGCGCCACAAATCAAGTTTTGTCAAATGATATTGTGCAATTAGCAGGTTCGCACAGTTGGTTCAAAGCGGATGAAAAAGAAGATTTAAATGCCTTGCAAGTGCGGTTAGAAAATCAAGATATTTTACTCACAGCCCCTTTAATTGGCGAAGATGTGTTGGCCGCAAGCGATATTGAAAATGAAATCGTAAATCAACATTCAGTTTTCGATCCTTTAATGAAACAAGAGAGAATGAAGGCATCGCGTCGTCCATTATTAATGAAAGCAAAAGATTTTTCTTGGGCATTTGAGCCAGAAGGCTTGCGTTTGAAATTTTATTTGCCTGCGGGCAGTTA
>NZ_CALJRX010000165.1 GCF_937976265.1 uncultured Haemophilus sp. | reverse complement strand
TTTATGAACGTTACGCAAGCTATGACAGCACCAATGACGGTGAAAAGAAAATGGATTTGCTCAAAGACAGCATCAATGAATTAAGACGAGATGCCCGCTTTGCCATTAGTGACATTATCGGCAAAAGACGGGTCGATGCGGAGTTGATTTAATGGAAGTTTTAGCACAACAGAATGACAACTTGGACGCCATTCTTTACCGCTATTTTGGCCGCAGTGAAGGACTTTTAGAAATGGCGTGCGAATTAAATCCGCACTTAATGGATAAGCCCGTCATTCCCATCGGCACACCCGTAATATTGCCCGAAACTGACACGGAAAAGATCAGCGTGGCAAGTGACACTATACAACTTTGGAGCTGATATGCACGACACACCATCAAAAGCGTCTTACACATCAGGATTATTTGCCTTCTTCATCGGACGCATTGCGGATATGTTTTCAAATGTAAATTGGGCTGACGTAGCATCAGCAACAGGTATTGTGATCGGCGTCGCAACATTCCTTGTAAATTGGTATTACAAGAAAAAAGATTTTGAATTAAAAGAAAAAGAATTAAACCAACGGAGCCATCACCATGATTAAACGAACAGCGAAATACGTCTGCGCCGTCACGGCTGTTGTTGGGCTAGTTCTCGCCACGCACGGAAATGAAATTCGAACATCAGAAAAAGGCTTGTTGTTGATTGGCAATGCAGAAGGTTGCATGCAAAAACCCTATCAATGCCCCGCTGATGTTTTAACAGTCGGCATTGGCACAACGGATGCCGTTGAAAAAATTAATCGAAACAAAATTTACACCTTGCAAGAAGTGGCCGAATTATACACGAAAGGCATTAAGCAAGCCGAAAAGTGCGTGAATACTTATGCCAACGGACAAGCTATGCCACAAGGGGGATTTGATGCGTTGACATCAATCACATTCAATGTTGGTTGTGGCCGATTAAAAAACAGCACACTTTTTAAAATGGCACGGAAAGGATACAGCAAAGCCATGTGCGGTCAATTTGGACGTTGGATTTACGCAGGCGGAATACCACTGAAAGGCTTAATTGAAAGACGACAAAAGGAGACAGCATTATGTTTGGGTTCTTAACGAAAAAAGAAAAATACATTTTATTGGTTGGTCCACTCATGCTTATAGCCATTATCCTGTTTCAAGGGTGGCAAGCTAACCACTGGCGAGCCGCTGCCGCCAAAGAAGAGCAATTAAAATTGCAGTGGGAGGCATCTTACATGGCATTGAATGAAAGTGTGGATAAATTCAATGAGCAACAAAAAGCCCTCACGGAAGCCATCAATCAGTTAAAAATCTCTCAAACCAAGCAAACACAGGATTTAAAAAATGCACTTAAAAAACACCAAGATTGGGCTGACACTTTTATCCCTGATGATGTTAGCGGCGTGTTCAACAACACCGAAAATCATTAAACAGCCAATTCTCTGCCCGCAAGTTGCAGAATGTACGCCATTTGCCGCCACAATTAAAACTAACGGCGATTTGGCGAATGCTTATCTACAAAGCCAACAAAAGCTAAGTGTATGCATTGTTGAAAATCAAGCATTAAAGAAATGCATTGATGAATTTAATAAACAGGAAAAACAATGACAGATCAATTTGACCGTGCGCAAGAACTCGAACAAATGACACGTGACATTGCGTTACAAAAACACCGCACGTTTAAAGCGGTAAGTCACCTTTATTGCGAAGATTGCGACATTCCCATCCCTGAAAAACGCCGACAATTAATTCAAGGTGTAACCCGTTGCGTGGATTGTCAGCAAAAATACGAAATGCAACAACGGAATTTCAGAAAATGAAAAAGCCAAATCAACTGCGCAAAATCCTTGAGCAAAGTCACCAAGACTTTGTGAAAAATCCTGACCGCTTACAGCTTTATGTTGACGGCGGTCAAGTTGTTGCAACAGGCAGCACATCACTAAGCTTTGAGTATCGTTACACGCTCAACATCATCATCACCGATTTTGCCTTTGATATTGCAAGCCTCATCGTGCCGATTAATGCGTATTTACGGAAAAATCAACCAGAACTATTCGAAAATCCGCAACGCCGCGAAAACGCTTTTAAATTCCAAATGGATTACAACAATAACAACACGGCGGACGTCTCTTTTGAAATCCAACTTACCGAACGCGTTGTGGCAAAACAAGTGGGCGAAAACGTGCAGATGACTTACGCCACAGAACCAACCGCACCGGAATGGGAAACATTAAATACATTAAAAGTCTATCTCGAAAAAATAGACGATGAACATCTGATTTTTAAAGGCGGTGAATAATGGCAACGGTGGAAGAAATCCAAGCAAAGCTGACCGCACTTATTAATAATCTCTCACCACAAGCCCGCCGCCAGTTAGCACGCAACATTGGGCAAGCTTTACGAAAAAATCAACAAGCCCGCATCGCACGTCAAGAAAACCCAGACGGCACAGCATTTGAGCCGAGAAAACCAAGAAAAGAATTTGGCAAAAAGAAAGGCAGAATTAAACGAAAAGCCATGTTTGCTAAGTTAAGAACAGCAAGATATTTCAAAATTCAAAGTAATGCCAATGAAGTGACGGTCGGGTTTAATGGGTCAAGTGCCACAATTGCAAACGTGCATCAATACGGCTTAACCGGCATAGTAGATAGAACAAAAAATATAAAAGCCCAATATGCACAGCGCGAATTGTTAGGCTTTAGCCAAAGCGATTTAGATGTGATCGAAGATTTAATTTTAGAACAATTATCTATGTAACTAAATATTGGTTTTGGTATTGTTTGCAGCCAAAACAATTAGCCCGAAAATAAGGGTAAACAATATAGATAAAATGACGCTATCAGTGATAAGCCAAAGAACAAAAATCAAAGAAATAATAGGAACAAATGCCACGGTTGCCATGCTAAAAACCGCAGAAATAACAGCAAAAGTTAGGCTGCCAGTAAAAAACAAACCTAATCCAATGAATAACGGAATGCCAATTAATGCAAGAATGATTGCCATAATCTCCTCCTTTGTTTTTTTAATTATTGAACTTAAAACAAAAGTTTGTCAATAAAAAAGTGAGTAAAAAATGAATAATTTACAATTATCTGTTTTGTTAAATGCCATTGATAAAATGTCAGCACCGGTGCGCAATGCATCAAAAAGCATTCAAGCCCTTTCTGAACAAGTGAAAAACAGCAAGGCGGCGTTGCGCGATCTTGAAAAAGCACAAAATCAAATGAAGTCTTTTTCACGCACCACGGAAAACATTAAGAAAAGCACAGAAACTATTGATAAGCACGCGAAAAAATTAGAGAACTTACGCAATAAAATTTCAAAAATGAAAGATGAGCGCGTGAATTTAAAAGGAAAAATTAAAGATGCGGAACTTTATCATGCTAAATTAATTTATAAAGGGGCTGTGGTTTATGCCTTAGGAGTTC
>NZ_CALJRX010000164.1 GCF_937976265.1 uncultured Haemophilus sp. | reverse complement strand
GTGAAATTAATTACCAATACATTTTCGATAAACTTGATACTATTGGTTATGATGGCTATGTTGGCTGTGAATACAAACCACGTGGCGAAACCACAGCAGGATTAGATTGGTTCCAAAAATATAAATAATTGATAAAAATTTAACCGCACTTTAAATTTTAAAGTGTTATCTCAGCTAAACGTTCTGCTTTAGCAGAACGTTTTTGAATAAGAGGGCATCTTTATGTCAAATGAAGTTCTTATTTTAATCGGTGTTGTGAGTGTTATCGCACTTTTGACTTTAATGATTAAAGGTAAAGTTCATCCATTTATTGCGTTAGGGCTGGTGAGTATTGCAGTTTCGCTTTCTGCTGGCATTCCGATGGGGAAAGTTATTCCAACGTTAATTAGTGGTATGGGTGGCACCTTAGGTAGCGTTGCTTTGATTGTTGGTCTTGGAGCAATGTTAGGTAAAGTGATTGAGAAATCTAATGGCGCAGATGTACTTGCGAGTTGGTTGCTTGATAAGTTTGGTGCCAAAAGAGCGCCATTTGCATTAGCAATGACAGGTTTTATTTTTGGTATCCCTGTTTTTGTTGATGTTGGTTTCATTGTATTAATCCCAATTATCTTCAGTGTGGCTCGTCGTCTTGGTGGTAATATGTTGGTCTATGCATTACCAATTGGTTTGTCTATGTTGACAGTGCATGTACTTATGCCTCCTCATCCAGGTGTGGTTGCTGGCGCTCAAGTGTTAAATGCTGATATTGGTTTAGTGCTAGGATTAGGCTTTGTCGCAGCGCTTCCTGCAGTTTTAATTGGTCAAACATTTATTCCATTTTTTACAAAAAATAATTTTGTGAGCATTCCAACTTCAAGTGATCTACTTGAATATCAAAAACTTCGTTCACAAGAAGATAATGGCTTACCATCATTTGGAACTGTGTTATCAATGATAGTTTTCCCATTAGTATTAATCATGTTGGGGACAGTAACAGCTACAACATTACCAAAAGAAAGTGTTGTTCGTGAATTTTTTAGTATGGTAGGGGCGTCACCGTTTGCTTTAATGATTGCCGTATGCTTATCCTCTTATGTACTTGGTATTAAACGTGGCTGGGGCAAAGATCAATTAGAAGAAATCTTAAACTCAGCATTAGCACCTATCGCGGGCATTATCTTAATTACTGGTGCTGGTGGTATGTTTGGTAAAGTGTTAGATGCGAGTGGCGTAGGTAAAGCATTAGCAGATGTCTTATCCAGTACTGGATTACCTGTCTTATTGCTAGGTTTCATTCTTGCCGCATTGTTACGCGCAGCACAAGGTTCAGCTACAGTAGCCGTAATTACTACAGCAACTATTTTATCGCCAGCAATTACTGCAGCAGGTTATACGGGTATTCAAGCCGCATTAATTACCGCAGCGATAGGGGCTGGTTCTATGACCTTATCACATGTTAACGATAGCTTGTTCTGGGTATGGACGAAATTCTTTGGCATTACAATTTCTCAGGGATTGAGAACTTGGTCAATTCTCACGACAATTTACGGCACAATCGCATTTGGATTTGTGTGTTTAATGTGGGCTTTTGTTTAATCAATGCTAAGGCAAGTTATGGAAACATAGCTTGCCTTTATTTTATGAGGAACTTTTTATGTTTAAAAAATCTCTTCTCATATTATCTTTTTTAGTTATTCAATTAGCAGCTTATGCACAAGATGATCTGCCAGAAACGGCTAAAACTATTAATGCCACACTTTTAGCTGAAATTACTGCTCAAGGTCAAAAAGTAAATGCTGTTGCACTAGAATATGAAGGAAATCTGCTTTCAGGGTCAGATTTACGCAAAACTTATCAAATTTTCACCGCCCTTGAAGAAAAAGAACAAACACCGCGCACTATTTTACGCTCTTATGTTAATGATAAACCAGAAACTTCCGCTCAATCTAAAGCGGGTAAATTTGTCATTATTGAGTTAGATGATCAAGATAAAAATGCCGACCTTTACAGTTTAAAAACAGAAAATGATCAGCCTATGAAGTTCAAAGGTAAAGATAAGGATGGCAACATTGTTGAGATCGAGAAAAAACAAGCGACTAAAGTCCCACAATATTATGGTGAGAAGCTAGTTTACCAAATTAATCAAACAGGTTATTTAAAACTAATGACGGGTAAAACTTTAGCACCGATCTCAATTTCTCAAGCTGCAACACATGACAAAGTAAAAACACTTTGGTTAGACGAATTTCAAGCGAAATCAGTTTTTCTAAATGACAAAACTAATGTGCTGAATTATCGAATTTTTACCCCACACTTTGAGCAAGGAAAAGCCTATCCATTGACAATTTTTTTACATGGTTCAGGGCAAGTTGGCTCAGACAATCTAGCACATTTATTATCCAGCAAAGGCGCGATTTCCACGTTGCAATATGAACAAGGTGTTGTGCTTGCGCCACAATACCAAACGGTTTTTGATCCCTTTGATAAACAAGGCGGCATTCATTGGCAAACAAATAATCGTCGTGATTTGGTGCTAAAAATGATTGATGACACCTTAGCGCAATATCCACAAATTGATAAAAATCGAATTTATTTAGTGGGGTTATCGCGCGGTGCTGAAGGCTCAGTAAAACTTTTGTTAAATCGACCGCACTTTTTTGCTGCTGCTTTATTGATGAGTGGGCGCGAGGCTTATACCCACGAGTGGGCGGATGGCAACGCCACGAAAGAAAATCTTGCGCCAATTAAAAATATACCAATGTGGTTCTTCCACAGCAAAGAAGACAACATCTCGCCAGTAAAAGGTTCTCGGATTAATGTCAAAATATTGACAGAAGAATTACAAGCACCAAATGTGAAATATACGGAATTCACTATGGAAAATATTGGTGATAATGGAATTGTAAATAATAATGCTCACAACACATGGGATGCAGTATTTAATAGCCCTGAAGTGATGCAATGGTTAGTGCAACAAAAACGTAA
>NZ_CALJRX010000163.1 GCF_937976265.1 uncultured Haemophilus sp. | reverse complement strand
GTTTAATTTGAGGCTGATTATTAAAAATAGCCATACCATGATTTTCAACCCATGAGCTTAAAATTTCAGAGACCATTTCCTGATTAGCATTTTCATCATCACTGACTGAGACGGTGAAAAGTGCTTCAATCAAAGCATTTGCTGCGTTTGCTTCAATATGATTTAACTCGTTATTGTTAGTTAATTTCCCTAACTCTTTTCCATTTAGAACAAATGAATCTACCGAACTTTCACTTTTTAAGTTTACAAAATCACCATTAAGAGAAATATCAGATGTTCCTTTAGTCCCCTTGTAAATAATAGAAACCGTATCGTCTAAAGAATTAGTGTTAGTCATTTCGATACTTTCAGCTGAAGAAACGCTTTTTCCCGTATAAATATAAGCCCACTTGGTTGGGTTGAATGAGGTTTCAAATTTCAAGCCTTTCATTTTCATTGTTACTGATTTGGGCATAACAACATCTTTGCTCTCTTCTATTTCAATATTATCAAAGTTTGAATTGAAGCTTATTTCATCTGAAACCAGATCATATTTACCCGCACGATCTTTATCAACATCAAAACCTATATTGATATTTGACCAAGCTAATTTATTTTGTGGAGAAATTTGATCGGTCACTTCCCCAGCAGCTAGTTCAACTTTACCTTTTGTTGCTAAGCTATAGCTAGTCGAAGCTTGATATTGAATAGGCTTATCTGATTTAAGTAAATCAAATAAAGGTTGGGTTGTTTCATTTTTCCCCACTACGCCTTGTGCAGAAAACATTGTTGGCATGAAATTAAATTTGGTTAATTGATCGAGTGGGAATGGACCATGATAAAGTTTCGTTGAAAATGGAATGATAAATACTTGTCCTTCTTTTGGTAAAGAAATAACTACTTCATCTTCCACTTGAGAGGTAAAGAAACTGCGATCAAATTGCTTATTTTTATAAACAAGATTCACTGAATCTGACAAACCTAAACGTTGGAATTTTTGGTTTGCTAATTCAATTTGACGTAAATATTCAGTTTGTGCTTTCTCGCCAGTAAACCATGCGCCACCGACACCTACAGCACCGAGAGCAACAATGATACCTAATGCTACGGTTGATTTTTTCATTTTTGATTCCTTTGCTAACTAATAGATGATTAAAATTACTGGCAATTTATCACAAAACACAACTTTTTTCTTATTTTTCAAAAATAATTTTATATCCCCCCTTGAACTTCTCATCTCTGGACTTATTTTGTAAAACAAGAACGGAAATGACCGCACTTTAAAAGGAAGAAAAAATTTTAAATCTTGCCTCTTGAAATGCGAAAAAGTATCCACATCTTATTCATCGTAACAATTTACAACGAATTTAAAATTTAATTAGGAGTAACAACATGGGAAAAATTATTGGTATTGACTTAGGTACAACAAACTCTTGTGTCGCTGTAATGGATGGTGATAAACCACGCGTAATTGAAAACGCAGAAGGCGATCGTACTACCCCGTCAATTATCGCTTATACAAATGATAACGAAATTTTAGTGGGTCAACCGGCAAAACGCCAAGCAGTGACCAACCCGAAAAATACACTATTTGCAATCAAACGTTTAATCGGTCGTCGTTTTGACGATGCTGAAGTAAAACGTGACATCGACATTATGCCATTTGAAATCACCAAAGCAGACAACGGTGATGCATGGGTAAATGTAAAAGGTGACAAACTTGCGCCTCCACAAATTTCTGCAGAAGTATTGAAAAAAATGAAGAAAACTGCGGAAGATTTCTTGGGTGAGCCAGTGACTGAAGCGGTAATCACTGTTCCTGCATACTTTAATGATGCTCAACGTCAAGCAACAAAAGACGCTGGTCGTATCGCAGGCTTAGAAGTTAAACGTATTATCAACGAACCAACAGCAGCAGCATTAGCTTACGGTTTAGATAAAGGTCAAGGCAACAAAACTATCGCCGTATATGACTTAGGTGGTGGTACATTCGACTTATCTATCATCGAAATTGATGAAGTAGGTGGCGAAAAAACCTTTGAAGTATTGGCAACCAACGGTGATACTCACTTAGGTGGTGAAGACTTCGATAACCGCGTCATCAACTACTTAGTAGATGAGTTCAAAAAAGAACAAGGCGTTGATTTACGTAACGATCCACTTGCAATGCAACGTTTAAAAGAAGCAGGTGAAAAAGCGAAAATTGAACTTTCTTCTGCACAACAAACTGATGTGAACTTACCTTACATCACAGCGGACGCGACAGGTCCTAAACACTTAAACATTAAATTAACTCGTGCTAAATTAGAATCTTTAGTCGAAGATTTAGTGGCTAAATCACTTGAACCTGTAAAAGTTGCATTAAACGATGCTGGCTTAAGTGCATCACAAATTGATGATGTTATCCTAGTGGGCGGTCAAACCCGTATGCCATTAGTACAACAAAAAGTAGAAGAATTCTTCGGCAAAGCACCACGTAAAGACGTTAACCCGGATGAAGCCGTTGCGATTGGTGCAGCGGTACAAGGTGGCGTGTTAGCCGGTGATGTAAAAGACGTATTGTTGTTAGACGTAACACCGTTATCTTTAGGTATCGAAACCATGGGTGGTGTGATGACTACCTTAATTGAGAAAAACACGACGATTCCAACTAAAAAATCGCAAGTATTCTCAACAGCAGAAGATAACCAAAGTGCAGTAACCATTCACGTATTACAAGGTGAACGTAAACAAGCATCAGCGAATAAATCTTTAGGCCAATTCAACCTTGAAGGCATCAATCCTGCGCCACGCGGTATGCCACAAATTGAAGTAACCTTCGACATCGACGCTGACGGTATCATCCACGTTTCTGCGAAAGATAAAGGTACGGGTAAAGAACAACAAATCACCATCAAAGCCTCTTCAGGTTTAAGTGATGAAGAAATTCAAAAAATGGTTCGTGATGCAGAAGCAAACGCTGAAGTAGACCGTAAATTTGAAGAATTAGTACAAGCTCGCAACCAAGCAGATCACCTTGTACACAGCACACGTAAACAATTAGAAGAAGCCGGTGACAAAGTTCCAGCTGAAGATCGTGCAGCAATTGAAAGCGCATTAAGCGATTTAGAAACTGCCGCGAAAGGCGAAGATAAAGCAGCAATCGAAGCTAAACTTCAAGCGCTTGCAGAAGTTGCTCAAAAACTTGCTCAAGCAGCTCAACCACAAGCTGATGCACAACAAGCTCAAAGCAACAGCAAACCAAATGATGATGTTGTTGATGCAGAGTTTGAAGAAGTGAAAGATAACAAATAATTTCACTTGAACCAAAATCGAAGGGCGTAGCAATACGCCCTTTTGGTGTATTCATCAACCACAATTTTTCCTGACTTTATTTAAAAAAGTGACGTCAGGAAAAATAAATGAGTAGGAGCAATAACCTAACTGCTCTGCCTAACAATTAGGTAAAATTAATATTGTTAATTTCTCTATTAAAAATTCAAAGTGTCGAAAAACATGATAAAAAATGACCGCACTTTACCTCTATACAAACACAACTAAAAGAAAAACAATGAAATTCGAAACGAAATGCCTCCATGCTGGCTACAGCCCTAAAAATGGCGAACCCCGCGTCCAACCTATCGTACAAAGCACGACTTATACCTACGATTCTGCAGAAGAAATTGGCA
>NZ_CALJRX010000162.1 GCF_937976265.1 uncultured Haemophilus sp. | reverse complement strand
ACCAACGCCACAAAAACCACTAAAATACAAATTACACAACGTAATAAGCGGTTTCTGAGTTCAACAAGATGGGTAATTAACGGTTGGGAATCGTCCGTCATATTGCTCATAATTATTCTCTAGGACTTCGCTTCAGATTTAGGTGCTGGCTGTAACTCCACATCATCCGGTGAATAGTAATCGGATAAACGCTCAGTTAATTCAGCTTGTTCATGAGGTTCAAGTGCGGTCAAATCCACTTCTGTTTTTTCAGATTCCAAAACTTCGGCAGTTTCATTCTCTGCATGTTCTGTCGATGCTGTTTCAACCGGATTTTCTGCTGTTTCTTGTGAGTTTACCTCAAGTTTTTCCGCAGAATCAGCCGGATTTTCAGCCGCACTTTTAATTTCTTTAATTTGCTCTTCCACCGAAGTACCTGCTGCAGCCGCTTTTTCTTCTAACTCTGCACGCATTTTTTGAGCTTGCTCTTTTAGCTCTTCAACAGTTTTACTTAAGTCTGGGGAAAGCTGTTTTAGATTCAGTTGTTCCGCTTTTTTAATGCTATCTTGCAACTCTTGCAATTTAAGTTCTTGCTTTAATTCATTTTGAACATTAGCTGCCAACCCGCGGATCGTTTTCACCCAGCCCATTACCGTACGAATAGCTACAGGTAAACGCTTAGGGCCTAGCACGACTAAGCCCACAAGCATTAATAAAACAAGTTCGGAAAAACCAATATCAAACACGGTTATGCCTGTTCTTTATCTTTTACAGTTTCAGTTTTTTCAGCGGTTGTTGTACCGTCTTTAATTTGAGTAAATTCCGCATCTTTTTTCGGCTCGTCATCAGACATCGCTTTTTTAAAGCCTTTTACTGCTGCGCCAAGATCAGAGCCCGCATTGCGTAATTTTTTTGTACCGAATACTAATAAAACCACGACTAATAAAATAATCATTTGTGCTGGGGATAAACCAAACATAGAAAAACTCCGTTAGAATTAAATTGAAAATTTGGGCTTGAATATACTCTTTTTATGCATTTGTCTCAAGAGGTAATTTTAAAAGTGCGGTCAAAAAATAATGTTATTTTCAACCGCACTTTAGTCTTATTATTCGGCCAGTTCTGTTTGCTCATCAGACATTAACTCTCATCCACCATGCTGAACTTATAAGACAGGAATTATGAAATAACAAAATCCAGTTGTTTCATGTATCGCTCATAACATTGCAAGATATCCACGATCAAATCCTCTTCCCTTGTGATACTCAAGGGATAACCTTCTACTTGAATATTTGTTGAAACCATTAATGTATGATGAACTTGTGCTGTTTCAGATACGGGCTTCTCAAACAAGGTAATTTGATAAAAAAAATCTTCTGCTAGTCCATTTTCAATAGAAAGAACCAGTTGATTATTATCGCTACCAAAATGTTGCTGTAATGTCACATTTAAACCATAGGTACCAATGAGTAACTGGCGTAACTCTCTCATTGCCAAAAGTGCCGTTGTTTTTAAATGGGAAATGGCGTCATCTTGCTTCGATTCAATCACTAACTGTCTTAAACGGCTACGCCAGTTTGCACCTGTCCACAAATCTGAAACCTCTGTGGAATAATATTGACGTTCAAATCGTAAACCTTTTAACAAACTCCATGCCATCACTGACATCAACAGGGCAAAAGGTAAAGAGAAAAACAACATCGTTGATTGGAGTATTTCAATACCGCCAAAAAGATAAAGAACAAACGTAACTGCTGACAATAATCCACCCCAAAACATAGATTGCCAACGAGGTGAAACCTGGCTTTTGTCTTCAATCGCGATATTATTCAGCGTATAAATACCAAAGTTAATGGTGACGATAAAAAAAAGTGTGATAATAAATAAAGCTAACGTTTTAGTTAAACCGGAATAAGGTAAATAACTCAAAAAATCAAAAAGGAGTGAGCCCACATTATTTACAGCTTGACCTAATGCCCCTTTAGCAAGATGCTCATTCACCCAAATTGCGCCATTACCAAATACCGTGAACCACAAAACGAAGAATAAACTGGGTACCATCAATACGCCGAAAATAAACTCCCGCAAAGTTCGTCCGCGAGAAATTCGTGCGATAAAAATGCCAAAGCCAGGCGCCCACGAAAACCACCATGCCCAGTAAAAAACTGTCCAATCCATAAACCAGTCTAGATGTTCTACATCATAGGCATAAGCCTTGAAGCCGACTCTAATTAAACCGCTTAAGTAGGTACCAATATTTTCCGTAAAAGCAGAAATTAAATAGATTGTCGGACCGAATAGCAAAACCAATAGCATAAAGAGAAATGTAACGCCTAGATTTAGCTCACTAAGAATTCGAAACCCGTTGGCGATACCCTGCAGTGAAATTAAGATAGCAATGATAAAAACACTCACTAAAATAAGGGGAACCAAATAGGGTGAGTTATCCAATAAATGCATTGAATGGAATGCGGCAGCCAACCGAATCGCACTATAACCTAAGGTTGCGACTACACCAAATAAGGTGGTACAAATCCCGAGAATATCAATGATATCCCCTACTTTTCCATTAATCTTTTCTTTCAGTAAGGGATAAAAACAAGAGCGCAAAGAAAAGGGTAATTTATAGCGAAATCCGAAGTAAGCAATCGTAAGTGCAATTAATCCATAAATAGCCCAAGCACTGATACTCCAATGAAAAATACTAAAAAATAATGCCGTTCGAACTTTCTCATATTCACCTATTGGTGAAAGAAAATGTGAAAGCGGTTCAGCAACGCCAAGGAAAACAATGCCAATACCAATTCCAGAGGTAAAGAGTAATGCAATCCAAGAGCTTAATTTAAACTCTGGCTCCTCCTCATCGCTCCCCAGCTTAATATCGCCATATCGCCCTAATGCCAAGAAGAGTAAAAAGAATAGAAAAAATGCACTCAGTAAAATATAAAACCAGCTAAACTGAGAGAAAATAAATGCTTTCGCCGCAGCAAGATAAGATATCGTTTGCTGCGTATCAAATAAAAGGGCGGCAATAATCGCTAAACTAAAACCTAAACTGCCCCAAATAACATTTGCTTTGAAAGTATTTTGTATCTTCATATCTGTTTTAAAACAAAAAGTGCAGTTAAAAATTTAGAGGATTTTCAACCGCACTTTATTCTTATTATTCAGCCAGTTCTGTTTGCTCGTGTGCCATCAATTCTTGGCCAACGTCATCTAGCAAACTTAAATAGCGTTCATAATGTTTCAACATATCAGCAATCAATTCATCTTGATCCATATATTGCACATCATAACCCACTCGACCATCAAAGAAATAGGTGTATGGTTCATAGGTCATACTATGTTGAATATGTGGCAAATTATCATCATTGATTAGTTGAGTGGATACTTCTCGACCCACAGATTTAACGCCATACATAAAATCACGCATTGATTCTTTTTGAATGACCAATTCCACTGCAGGCTCATCTTGTTCAAATAACGTGTTAATTTGCACACTCAATTCATATTTACCAATTAATTCTTGGCGTAGCTCACGCATAGCCGGTAACACTGTATGTTTAAGGAAACGTAAAATATCTTTTTCTTGCGTTTGGTTCATCATTTGTTCCAAACGTTCTTTCCACTTATCCCCCGTCCAGAAAATACTGGTTGGATTAACTTTGGTATCAAAATATTTTTTATCGGCATTCAAACCTTTCCATAAACTAAAACACATCAATAACATCAACATGGCGAAAGGTAATGCCACTAACAATGTCATTGCCTGTAGATTTGCTAAACCACCTGATTGCATCAAAACAATGGCAACGACTGACATTAATACGCCCCACATCACCGCTTGCCAACGTGGTGCAGCAAGACTTTTATCACGTGATGCAATGTTGTTTAATACATAAATTCCCGAATCAGCAGAAGTGATAAAAAATAAAGAAATCACCACCAAACTCACTAAACCGGTCACACCAGAAAGCGGTAAATAATCTAAGAATTTAAAGAGCAACGTTTCAGGCGAGGAAATCATTTGTCCTAACGCACCAGCAGCTTCCCCATCATTTAACCAAATAGCCGTGTTACCAAATACGGTAAACCACAAAACACCGAACAGGCTAGGAATCACCAACACGCCGAAAATAAATTCACGAATCGTGCGCCCTTTCGAAATACGAGCAATAAATAAACCGACAAATGGCGCCCAAGAACACCACCATGCCCAATACAGAATTGTCCAACCGCTAAACCAGCCAGTATGTTCTTGTTCATAAACATAGGTTTTGAAGCTTAATTGTACCAAGTTGCTGAGATACGTTCCGATGTTGTCGCTGAAAGCGGATAACAAATAAAGTGTTGGCCCCGTCACTAATACGAAAATCAACAAACAGAAAGCGAGTGTTAAATTCAGTTCACTTAAGATTTTTACCCCTTTCCCTACGCCAGAAATCGCGGAAAATATCGCTAAACTCATGACCACAACAATCACAACCATTTGTAAGCTGAAGCTATTTTCACTAATCCAGCCTAATTGGTGTAAGCCTGCACCCAATTGTGATGCGCCAAAACCTAATGTCGTGATAATACCGAATAAGGTGGCAAGTAACGCCATAATGTCGATAAGATCGCCTAACTTGCCATTAATACGCTCTTTCAATAATGGATAGAAACAAGAGCGTAATGCCAAAGGTAATTTGTAACGGAATCCAAAGTAAGCCAATGCCAACGCAATCGTGCCATACACCGCCCACGCATGGATTCCCCAGTGGAATACAGTGTGTAACAAGGCTTCTTGTTGTTTATGCTCTGCTGTGCCCGCGGTGATATCAGATAAATAATGTGTTAAGGGCTCTGCCACACCAAAGAACATCAACCCTACTCCCATACCGGCAGCAAATAACATTGCTAACCAAGAGAGAAAACCGAATTCAGGCTCTTCTTCATCATTGCCTAATTTGATATTACCGAGGCTACTGACCGATAAAATGACTAAAAAGCCCAAAAACACCGAGAATGCTAATACGTAAAACCAACTAAAGTTGGCAAAAATGCCCGATTTGGCGGCATTTAATAAAGTTTGCGTTTGTTCCGGTGCGATTAAAATCATCGCAACGAGTAACACCACAAAAAATAACGTTGCACCAATCACCAAGGGATTGAACGATGTTTGTTTTTCCATAAATTTAGATAAAGACAAGCTTCCCCCTTAAAAATTTAGTGAATAAAAATAAAATCAGATTAAATAAAACAAGGTCTTAAGACCAAAATGGGCAATGGAACCATCGCAAATGACAGCACGGAGAAATGCGATTTTGAAGGAAACGCTCAGTAGGATTTGAGTGGATTGTTTCCAAATACGAAATTTATACTAGCAAAATATCATCATTTTTTCAAATTGACGAAA
>NZ_CALJRX010000161.1 GCF_937976265.1 uncultured Haemophilus sp. | reverse complement strand
GAGTTTGCGCCATAAGTGACGGAAACAAATTTAGGATTTAATACTTTTAAGCGATGGATGGAATCCCAAAGCATGCTTTCCATTTTTTCATTTTTAGGCGGAAAGAACTCAAAGGAGACATTAATTTTTTTGTTAGTATCAGCAAGATGTTGATTTAATGTGTTAATTTCGTTTGCGTAGCTCATAGCATGCCTTCTTACGTTTTTTATTAGAATGCACTTATCATAAGATAAGAACTAATATGCGTCAATTTCAATGATTTCATCAAAATGATGAATGAAATTAATGATTATTTGTTACGCGTTGTATTTTAAAAGAAAATCAATTTATTTGCACAAAAAGTTAGCATTTTTTCTAAAAATAGGTATAATACGCCGACCCTGTAAATGCACGGATTCCCACCGTGCATTATTTTATCGAGATCACACTCGAAGGGGTGGAGATTAAGATTAATGGTTGTGTTTCAAACAATATGGAACACTGGGTATCAAACTTATATTTTGGTAATTAATTAATGAAAACTTTTGTAGCAAAACCGGAAACAGTAAAACGTGACTGGTATGTGGTAGATGCGACAGGTAAAACTTTAGGTCGTTTAGCTACTGAATTAGCACGCCGTCTTCGTGGTAAACACAAGGCTGAGTACACTCCACACGTAGATACTGGTGATTACATCATCGTTATCAACGCAGACAAAGTGGCAGTAACTGGTCGTAAAGAAACAGATAAACTTTACTACTGGCACACTGGCTATGTAGGTGGTATCAAACAAGCGACTTTCAAAGAAATGATCGCTCGCCGTCCTGAAGCGGTGATTGAAATTGCGGTTAAAGGTATGTTGCCAAAAGGTCCATTAGGCCGTGCAATGTTCCGTAAATTAAAAGTGTATGCGGGTGCAGAACACCAACACGCAGCACAACAACCACAAGTATTAGACATTTAATCACGAGGTTTAGGAAATGGCAGAGAATCAAAACTACGGCACTGGTCGCCGCAAAAGCTCTTCAGCTCGTGTATTTATCAAACCGGGCAGTGGTAAAATCACTATCAACCAACGTGAATTAGACGTATATTTCGGTCGCGAAACAGCTCGTATGATCGTACGTCAACCGTTAGAATTAGTGGAATTAACTGATAAATTAGACCTATACATCACTGTTAAAGGTGGTGGTATTTCTGGTCAAGCGGGTGCAATCCGTCACGGTATCACTCGTGCATTAATGGAATATGATGAGACTTTACGTCCTGCTCTTCGTGCAGCTGGCTTCGTTACTCGTGACGCACGTCGCGTTGAACGTAAAAAAGTTGGTTTACACAAAGCACGTCGTCGTCCACAATACTCCAAACGTTAATTTTTTATTATCGTTTCAAGAAAGCAGAGAGCAATCTCTGCTTTTTTTATGTCTGTAAAAAACAAATTAATTAAAAATTACCGTTCTTTGACTTTTCATTGATTGTTTGTAATTGATTGATTTTAAAGTGAAAATAAGAAATTGTTAGCAATTCACCTGCCGGTTATGTTAAAATAATCGCCCATTTTTAGTAGAAGTATATAAGTTAGTTTGGATCTTCGGAGGAATAAATGTCCAATGCATCAAGTAAACGTTCAGTGATGACTCTTTTTTCAAATAAAAATGACATTTACTGCCATCAGGTAAAAATTGTTTTAGCTGAAAAAGGTGTCGCTTACGAAAACGAAGAAGTTGATCTGCAAGCATTATCAGAAGATTTAATGGAATTAAATCCTTATGGCACATTACCAACCTTGGTGGATCGTGATTTAGTATTATTCAGCTCACGCATTATTATGGAATATCTTGATGAGCGTTTTCCACATCCTCCACTTATGCCAGTTTATCCCGTTTCTCGTGCGAAAAGCCGTCTTTTAATGTTACGTATTGAACAAGATTGGTACCCAACATTAGAGATTGCTGAAAAAGGCACAGAAGTTGAACGTGAAGAAGCGTTAAAACAGTTAAAAGAAGAATTGTTAGCGGTATCAGTTATCTTCCAACAAACCCCTTATTTTATGAGTGAAGAGTTTGGTTTGGTTGATTGCTATGTTGCACCATTATTATGGAAATTACGCAATATGGGGGTTGAATTTAGCGGTACAGGAAGCAAAGCAATCAAAGGCTATATGGATCGTGTATTTAGCCGTGATTCCTTCTTACAATCAGTGGGTGAAGCAACACCTAAAAATTTAATGGATGATAAATAATGACCCACACACCTTCTCCAAAACGCCCTTATTTACTAAGAGCCTATTATGATTGGCTAGTGGATAACGATTTCACGCCATATTTGGTGGTGGACGCCAATTATTATGGTACCAATGTACCAGTGGAATACGTGAAAGATGGGCAAATCGTCTTAAATCTTTCTGCGGGAGCAACCGGGAATTTGCAATTAACCAATGATTTTATTCAGTTTAATGCACGTTTCCAAGGTGTGGCTCGTGAGTTATATATTCCGATGGGGGCGGCTTTAGCTATTTATGCACGTGAAAATGGTGATGGTGTGATGTTTGAGCCAGAAGAAATTTACGATGA
>NZ_CALJRX010000160.1 GCF_937976265.1 uncultured Haemophilus sp. | reverse complement strand
GAGATTATGCAGTGGTTATTGAAGGGGAATATATTCAATCTGTTATTCCACAAAGCGAATTAGAAAGTGGGATTAAAACCATTGATTTAAAAGGGCATAATCTCACGGCGGGCTTTATTGATCTGCAGTTAAATGGCTGCGGTGGCGTGATGTTTAACGATCAAACAAGCGTAGAAACATTAGAAATCATGCAAGCCACTAATTTGAAATCAGGCTGTACTAGTTTCTTACCAACGTTTATTACTGCACCAGATGAAGATATCAAATACGCAGTAAATATCATGCGTGAGTATTTGAATAAGCATAAAAATCAAGCGCTTGGCTTACACATCGAAGGGCCTTATTTGAGCCTAGAGAAAAAAGGCGTGCATCGCCCGGAATATATCCGTGAAGCGACGCCAGAGATGAAAGATTTCTTATGTGATAATGCGGATGTCATCACCAAACTTACCATTGCCGCTGAAAACCCAACGGTGCAATATATTCCTGATTTTGTGAAAGCAGGCATTATTGTGTCTATTGGGCATTCTAATGCGACTTATGAAGTAGCGAAAGCCGCTTTTCATAAAGGTGCGACTTTTGCTACTCACTTACACAATGCCATGTCGCCGATCAGCTCAGGACGTGCGATGGGCGTAGTTGGTGCTGTGTTAGACTCCGATGTTTACACTGGCATTATTGTAGATGGCGTGCATGTGAATTTTGGTAACGTTCGTTTAGATAAAAAAGCGAAAGGCGACAAACTTTGTATCGTGACCGACTCTCTTGCGGCTGCAGGTGCGCCACCTGAATTGGAAACCTTCACTTTTGTAGGAAAACCGATTTATGTGAAAGACGGTCGTTGCTACGACGCAAATGGTACGATTGCAGGTGCATCAATTACCATGATGGAATCCATCAAGAATGCCGTGGAATATGTGGAAATTCCATTAGCAGAAGCGATTCGTATGAGTAATCTTTACCCAGCAAGAGCAATCGGTGTAGATGATCGTTTAGGTTCAGTTGAAGCAGGAAAAGTAGCAAACTTGGCGGTATTCACAAAAGATTATGGCGTGATTGGTACTGTATTGAATGGTGAGTGGAAACCAAACTAAAGAGCGGTCAAAAATAGTATTGTTTTAAACGTAATCCGATCTTTAAACAGATCGGATTATTTTTTTATGACTGTAGTTCAGTGATCTTGCCGGTATCTACTTGGAATAATTTTCCTTTTCCCACTTGCATTTCTTTGAGTTGGCCTTGAGTAATCGCGGTTACGAAAACTTGGGAACCGCTTTGTTGCAAGCGTTCCGCAAGCAAGGTGCGTTTATGCTGATCCAATTCAGAGGCAAAGTCATCAATCAGAAAGATGCAATGACGCTGTTTTTGAATCATTAAATGTTCACCTTGCGCTAAACGGAGCGCACACATCAATAATTTCAATTGACCACGAGAGAGTACATCTTCAACCGGTAATCCATTTGCTTTAAAACGGAAGTCCGCTTTTTGTGGACCTGAAACCGTATAGCCAATGGCTTTGTCTCGCTCAAAGTTTTGCGCCAATAATTCAC
>NZ_CALJRX010000159.1 GCF_937976265.1 uncultured Haemophilus sp. | reverse complement strand
ACCTACGACCCACTGGTCCCAAACCAGTTGCGCTACCAAGCTGCGCTACTCGCCGTCAGATTTCTCAATTAAGAGAAGATGGGGTGGCTAATGGGATTCGAACCCACGACAACTGGAATCACAATCCAGGGCTCTACCAACTGAGCTATAGCCACCATTGATTAGTTGTTCATCGCATTGACTTCTGGCGCGCTCGACAAGATTCGAACTTGCGACCTTTGGCTCCGGAGGCCAACGCTCTATCCAACTGAGCTACGAACGCGTTACTGCGTCGTTGCAGGGGCGTATATTAATGATTTCCAAATATCTTGTCTAGCACTTTTTTGAAAAAAAATATCAAAAGATAAATTTTTGTTCAATTTGTATAGAATTTATTATGTATTCGTTTATTTTTAATGCTAAAACGTAAAAAAGGATAGCAAATTGCCATCCTCTTTATTTAATCTATTGCTTATTACGACGTGCGCGACGTTTCATTCTTCGTATCCATCGGGTGATTTTCCATGCTTTTGTAATTGAATAAGCATAAAGGAAGAATAATACGATAAACGCAATAAACATTGCCCATTCATTAATATAGAAGACTTCGCCTAAGATCCCAATTGTGGCACAAATTGCCGCAAAGAAGGTAATTAATAAAAAGGCTTGGCGAGACGTTAATCCTGCACGAACCATTAAGTGATGCACGTGTAAGCGATCTGGTCTGAATGGACTTTTTCCTTTACGTAAGCGACGATAAATAATAGCTACCATATCAATTAAAGGCACTGCAATAATCCAAAGTGCAGTCACTGGATTTATCGGATGTCCTTTTCCTTGCGTACTTAAAAGTAGAATCCAGATAATAGTAAAGCCGATTAAAGTACTTCCTGCATCGCCCATGAACACTTTATATTTCGGTCCTAATGGAATGCCTAGGTTTAATAATAGATAAGGTAGAATCGCGACAATTAAGGCAAAACTCCAATACGCCATATCCATTTGCCCATCACGGAACATTAAAATACCAATGGCAGCAAAGGAAACAATTGATAATCCACCCAATAATCCATCGATACCATCAATCATATTAAAGGCATTAATAATCGCAATTGTCGCAAATACGGTAATGATCAATCCAATAGAACCAAGTGTTAATTGGAATGGTCCGAGAATTTGACCTAAATGATCTAAATAAACATTGCCCAAGTCGATCATTAAAATCGCAAGCACCGCTTGAATCCCTGCCCGCAAGAATGGACTAATATCAAAGCGGTCATCTAAGATACCGATTGCCAGTAGAACAAAAATACTGAATATATAAAGATAAGGTAAACGAAGTTGATCCCACTCCATTAAATAATAGCAAAGGTTTCCCATAAAAAGAGAAACACCGCCAATCAGTGGAATCGCACCTTGGTGACGTTTACGATAATTTGGTTTATCCACCAAGCCAATTTTATTGGCAATTGGTCGCATGACAATTAAGGTTAAAAATGCCCCTAAAAAAGTAACGAGAAGACTTAGCATAGTTTTTATCCTAAAAATTTTTTGCAAAGGATAACATAAAGAAAAATCAGCACACAAAGATTTTTCTCAAATTCAGTTTTTTAGTACAATATGGCCACTTTTAATATAAGGATTAAAAATCATGACAAAATCAACCGCACTTTTCTCTCGTGCACAAGAAGTTATTCCTGGTGGCGTAAACTCCCCTGTTCGAGCCTTTAAAGGCGTAGGTGGCACACCCGTATTTATTCAAAAAGCCAAAGGCGCTTACATTTACGATACCGAAGGCAAACAATATATCGATTATGTAGGATCTTGGGGTCCAATGATTTTAGGTCACAACCACCCTGCTATTTTGGAGGCTGTATTAAAAGCAGCGGAGAATGGTTTAAGCTTTGGTGCACCAACACCGTCTGAAATTGATTTAGCTGAATTAGTCTGTGAAATTGTGCCATCTATTGAAATGGTTCGTATGGTGAGTTCAGGTACTGAAGCAACCATGACAGCCATTCGTCTTGCGCGTGGTTATACAAATAGAAGCAAAATCTTAAAATTTGAAGGTTGCTATCACGGTCACTCTGATTCACTTTTAGTAAAAGCAGGATCGGGTGCGTTAACACTTGGTCAACCAAGCTCACCAGGTGTGCCTGAAGATTTTGCAAAACACACTTTAACTGCAGAATATAACAATCTTGATTCTGTTAAAAAATTATTTGAAGAATTCCCTAACGACATTGCTTGTGTGATTATCGAACCAGTTGCAGGTAATATGAACTGTGTTCCACCAAAAGAAGGTTTCTTACAAGGTATTCGTGAAATTTGTGATCAATATGGTGCACTTTTCATTATTGATGAAGTCATGACAGGTTTCCGTGTTTCACTTGCAGGTGCACAAGCTTATTATGGTGTAACACCGGATCTCACCACATTAGGTAAAGTCATTGGCGGCGGTATGCCAGTGGGTGCTGTGGGTGGTAAAAAAGTGATTATGCAACACCTCGCTCCAACCGGCCCGGTTTATCAAGCGGGTACTCTTTCAGGCAATCCAATTGCAATGGCGGCAGGTTTAGCCTGTTTAACTGAATTGAAAAAAGCAGGTAACGAACAACACCTTGCAGAATTAACCACTAAACTTTGTGACGGCTTAAAAGCATTAGCTCAAAAACACAATGTGCCGTTTGTGATTAATCATGTAGGCGGAATGTTTGGTATTTTCTTCACTGACCAAAAACAAGTTACCTCTTATGCAGAAGTCATGAAATGTGATACCGAAAAATTCAAAGTGTTCTTCCACAAAATGCTCGATCAAGGTGTTTACCTTGCGCCTTCTGCTTTTGAAGCGGGCTTTATGTCTTTAGCACATACAAATGAAGACATTGAAAAAACGCTTGCTGCCGCTGATATTGCATTTGCAGCAATTGCTTAAAATATAAAAGTGCGGTCAAATTTCACCGTATTTTAGCCAAACTCATGAAGTGCTGATTTTTGTAGAAAATCAGCATTTTTTTATTTTCTCAACTCTCCCTTCCCTGCTCTAAAAACACTTAAAGTATAAAAAAACATCTTTTACCCAA
>NZ_CALJRX010000158.1 GCF_937976265.1 uncultured Haemophilus sp. | reverse complement strand
CCGTCCAGCTAATGTCTCGCCCTTGTCTGCGTTGTCCTTCGGCGTATGCGGTGAGCTTTTTCATTGCTTCTGCTTTTATCGCTTCATATTCAGGCCCACGATATAAATGCAATTTTGCTCGAATTTCGTATGTTTGGATTGTTGCACTTTGCACGGTTACACGATCCCCGATTGGTCTGATGTTTTCATCGTTCAATCTTTCTCGGACGGCTTTCAACACTTGTTCACTTGCTACGCCTTGCCCTGTTCGGCTTAAAATTGTGACGGTAACATTAGCGGGTTCAGGTGAGATGACTGACACGTCCGCTACATCGGCGTGAGCGGATAAGGCGTGGAACACATAAGCGCTTCTTGGTCCCGCCACTGACATGCCTTCAAAGGCAAGCTGTGTTCTTAATCGTAATTCCGCATCATCTTCATAGATTGCGGGCTTTGGTGGTGTTGTTGTGTTATCTTCTGCTTGGATAAGTAATCGTTTTACGTTGTAGTTGGCGGCGATAACGTCTAAATCGCTACCTGTTGCGTAAGCAAGCATGGTTGCCTGTGCGGCTTGATTAATGCGTGTGCGTTCAAGTAGTTGCAAATAGACGACTTCTTGTAAGAGTTTTGTAATGGGTTCGCTTTCAAGGCTTAAGCGAGACTGCCAGAAAGCACGTTCTGATTCGTCAAATAATTTGATGAATTCTTGTTTTCTTTCCGCAAGTAAGGTTTCAAAATCTAAATCTTCTAAAACTTTTGGTGCGTCCAGTTTTGATAAATCAACTAATTCGCTCATTCTTACCGCCTAGCCATACATCATCATAATTGATGATGTTGTTTTGATTTCTTGTTCTGCCCACGATTGAGCAAGTGATGCCGTTTTCTGTCAGTTGTGGTTTAAATTGGCTAATCGTCACGCGAGGTTCCCATTTGTGTAATGCCATCACCGCACTTGCGGCAAGTTGGAGCAACAAAGCGTGGTTCATTGGTCTGTCAATCAGTTCCGGGATGCGACTGCCATAATCTCGGCGTTGTAAACGTGACCCGATTGGCGTCAATAAAATGTCGGCGATTGACTGCTTGATGTGTTCCGTTTCGCTTGTGATTTTCTCGCCTGTAAATCGATTCATTATTCAGGCTCTCCCGTTTTATCTTTCCCTTTTGAAACATCTTTGTGTTTATGTTTCATTTGACTAATTCCGCCCGCTATCATGTCGCCTGTTGATGTTACTTTGCCGTCAATATTCACATTGCCTTTAATGTTGATAGTGGGGCAGTCAATATTGATTTGATTAGCGGCAGTGATATTGGCAGTTTTTATTCCTGTCACAACCAAATCGCCGTTTTCTTGGTTGTAGGTAATTTTTGCGCCATCGGCAAATTCGATCACGTGTTCATCGGCTGAATGGCTTGGGCTGTTTTGAGTGTAAAGCCCTGTGATGATGCACGCAGTTGTTAGTTCGCCACTTGCCGCCAAGATGACACATTGTTCGCCTTGTGTTGGCGGTGACCATGTTTTTGTTGTGCCTGCTCGTAACGTGATAAAAGGCAAAAAATCCGTCAAGATTTCACCGCACTTTACCCGTGCTTTTGCTTGTGCATAATCGACTTCGTCAATTAAGCCAAAGCGGATAATGCTTTCAATTCTGCGGTTGTTATCGGCTGACATGGGCGGATTTCTACTTGTAATAATTGCCCTTATTTTTGGTGAGTTTGTTTGATTTTGCGAGTGTGGGGCGGTGTGAAAGATGGGGTAACAAAAAAGCAAGTCAGGCGACTTGCTTATTTTCTAAATAAAAGGGATGAGATACGTTGCTTGATTGCTTTGAGTTTGCTTTGATTCTGTTTTTCGCTAAATGCACCAAATAGCTCATCATGATCGGCAAACATTCTGATCACTAACACATCACCAGAAAATGTCAGCACCAGCAAGGGATCAGTATCATTCGGCAGAACACGGGAATGAAATACACCGATATAATAAGGGGAAGATCCGTTTGTCGAATTGGTGTCTTTAATTCGACCATAAGCATAATCATTATTTTGATGATAAATTTCGACCTGCGTTGCGGATTTCCAAAGATGAACTAATTGTTCGATTTCTTGTTGATAATCAAGAATGATGTCGGCAGTGTAACCAATCTGTTCACTAAGCTGATAAAAGTCGTGGCTGATGATGACGTCTTTTATTTTTCTTTGCGTGATCATTGTTTAATTTACCGGCAAGATGTTGAATAGCTAATGATTGCAGTGTGGATTGCACGTCATTTTCAAAAACAGACACGCCCTCAACGCCTTTTTCGTCGCTTTCTTGCAGCATTTTTACAATGTGTGGGTTGATTATCATATGCGCTCCTTTTCTTGTTGTGTGCAATATAACCTGAGTTGTTATCAAAAGCAAACAAAAAAGGGCTTTCGCCCTTTTATTTTTATGCCCTGTCTGTCATTCGACTTCGCATTCTTGCTTGTTGTTGTCGGTTGATTCGTTCAAGCTCTGCGGCGACAAGTTGGGCGATTTGTCGTTCATTTTGCCCTGCTTGTGCATTAATGGTGATATTCACCGCCATTGGTTGCATAGTTTGGCTGATGCTTGGACGTGCTGAAATTGGCGGTCTGTTATCCACCTGAATTGGTGCGGCTGTGGCAAGTCCGATACCTAAACCGCCCGCAATTAAGGCTTGTTTGCCGTAATTTAAGGCGTTCAGCGTGGCGACGCCAAGACGGCTTATGGCTTCTTTGGTCATGATGTATTCACCGCCGTGGAAAATGCCTTTAGGCTCATATTTCCCGCCATTTCCCGCATAACCGCCTGACCATCTCTTCACATTTGGCACATCGAATCCCGCGCCAATCATGAAATAGTTTCCTGCCGCACTGTTATTCATCGCATTAGCCGTGGCATTTGATACTTTCTGTTTTGCTGTGTCGATTGTCTTGCCAATTCCATCAAGTGTTGGCATATTGTCTATCACCCATTTAATGCTATCCATTAGCCATTGCAAAGGTTTTGTCACCAAATCAATTCCGGCGGCAAGCCATTCGCCGAATTTTTTACCTGCACTTGCTGCTGCATCTAAATCTTCTTTTGTGCTTTGTACTGGCGCAAGTAGGTTAGTGAACCAGTTAAAAGCACTTTCAATCCATCCGACAAACGGTTTGAATTTGTCTATGACTGGCTGTAATCCTGATTGCAGCCCATTTAAGAATCCGCTGAAAAATGATTTTACTTTTTCCCAATTTTTGTAAATATAAATTCCCGCTCCAACTACCGCCGCAACAACTACACCGATAGGGGAGAGTAAAAATGAGATGGATGAGCTTAACCCTATAAAAATCATTCTCACAGGCATTGTCCATGCTTTCAATGCGCCTAATAATACTTTTAGTGCATTTAGTTTAGTGATTTTCCCTAGAAGGCCTGTTAGGGCTGTTTGTGCGGATGAAAAAATACTCGACCACCCACGGAATGAGAGTAAATTTTTATTAGATACGATTGCTGCCTTTGTCGTGGAATTAAAGCTTTTTGCAAGCAACGTATTTATCCCAGTGAGTTTCCCGAATCCAAGTGCAACTCGTGCC
>NZ_CALJRX010000157.1 GCF_937976265.1 uncultured Haemophilus sp. | reverse complement strand
AGAGCATTGGCGCAGCGGTTTCCATTTTAAAGCTCGCCACAAGGGAACCCATCACCGCGCCGACACCAAAACGTACACTTCCCATTAATGAGTTTGCGGTACCCGCCATAGTTGGGAATTTTTCGAGAATAGAGGCGGTAGCATTGGATGAGATTAATGGGTTTTGCCCTACAAAAAAGGCCACACCAATTGCCATTGACCAAAAACCAAAATCAAAAAGTGCGGTTAAAAATAGCCAGATTCCTGAAATAAATTGTACGGCAAGACCAATTCGTAACATGGTTTCAGCACCTAGTTTCAATACAAATTTCCCATTTAGATAAGAAGCCATTGTCATAATGGCGATATTGATCATAAAGAAATAACCAAATTGATCGACTGGAATGCCATAAATACCGATATAAACAATCGATCCCGCCGTGACGAAAGCAAATAAACCACCAAAACCAAAAGAAGCCACCGCCATATAACCTAACACTTCTTTTTGTTTAGAAAGCGTCATGAAGTTACGGGCAATGATGTTAAGACGTAGGGGAATACGGTTTTCTTGTTTATGGGTCTCGGGAATAACAAAAAAGACGAGCAATGCCGCAAGAAATCCCATGATGCCAATTACATAAAAAATCATATGCCAGTGGAAATATTTCACGATATATCCGCCAATTATAGGTGCAACAAGCGGTGCGATCATAAAGACAAGCGTGATGTTGGACATGATTCGAGACAGTTGATCTTTGCTAAATAAATCTCGTAATAAAGCCCCTGAAAGCACAACAGGCGCAGCCCCAAAGAAACCTTGAACGAAACGCAGCGCAGTGAAACTGCCAATAGAATGAATACCCGTTAAAATAATGGCCGTGATAGCACCAATAATGACCCCTAATAGAATAATCGGTTTACGACCAAAACTGTCACCAAAGGGGCCCCAGAACAATTGCCCTGCCGCCATACCATAAGCGAAGAATGTTAGCGTATGCTGTACTTGCTCGGAGTTGACATTTAAGTCTTCAGCGATATTTAAAAAGGAGGGAATATACATATCCACGCCCAAAGGCGGAAGCATTGAGAGGATGCCGAGCGTGACAATAAAAATAAAGGTAGGTTTAATATTTTGGCTCATATTATTTCACTAAATTGTCGATTTCTTCCTGAGTAAGTGGACGAAATTCGCCTTCTTCTAAGCGTTCATCTAATTCAACATTACCGATTTTCCAACGATGGAGTGCCACGACTTTATTACCCAGTGCAGCAAACATTCGTTTCACCTGGTGATAGCGCCCTTCGGAGATAGTCAGATTCACGTTGTAATCATCTAACACTTCAAGTTTTGCAGGTTTAGTCGGTTCTTTTTCTCCACGCAACAAAATACCTTCTTCACAGGCTGAGACATAATGGTTCTCAACTGGGTCAGCTAAAGTGACTAAATAGGTTTTCTCACATTGATGTTTTGGTGAGGTAATACGATGTGACCATTGACCATCATCCGTTAATAGTACAAGTCCTGTCGTATCCACATCTAATCGTCCAGCGCTGTGTAACTTGCCAGAAAGAGGCGGTTCAAAGAATTGATAAATAGTTGGATAGTCACCGTCATCATGAGAGCAAACGTAGCCCTGAGGCTTATGCAACATAAAATATTGGCCTTCTTCTACCCAAGGTAAAAATTCATCTTCAAAATAAATTTCATCTTCTTGACTGACTTTGGTCGCACCATTTTTCACAATTTCACCGTTAATTTTGACCGCACTTTGGCGAATGGCCTTGGTGGCTTGTGAACGGGTTAAACCAGTATTCTCGGCAATAAATTTATCTAATCGCATCGTAAACTCTTATTTTTGATTGAACCAGCTGACGTAATCAAATTGGTCGTAATATTTTTCGCCATTCCAACCGGAAAAAGTAAATAAATCGCCCACTTCGTTTTCGTTTTCAAAACCCTTAATGTAGAAAGCAGATTTAAACTCGGGATAAGGCTTGTGGGTAAAGACCACTTTGTTTGGATAAGGCAAGTTATCGAAGGCTTGCAAGTCTTCATATTTTGCACCTTTTCCACCATCTTTATCTGTCATCATAATAAACAAGTTATCGAAGTCTAAACGCTGTGAGCGAGCTTCCCACTTTTCTTTGGCTTCTTGTTCAGAATGGTAATGCATAAAGTGCACTTTAAGATCATCTAATAAGCCAACGGGATACGGTTTTTCTGTTTGTATAAATTGAAGCGGTTGTGCTTGATAGAATTCGATATTCTGTAGATAGCGAACAAAATCGCTCGGATCTAAATAGAGATTAACAAATGGAGAGTTAAAAGGCTGATTTAGATCGTGCAAAATAAATGCACCGACACAGTTTGCCGAAATCACAGACATGCCTTGGTTGGTTAACCGTTTTTGAAAGGTTTTGTTAATCGCTTTCCGTTGTAATTTATTGATGGCACTTCTAAATTTAGAAAACAAACTCATTATTTACATCCTGCATGTTTTTTGCGACATAGTAACGTTTTTGGTTCGAAATGTGAAGAAAAGACAAAAGTGCGGTCGATTTCACTCATGTTTTTGTAATAATTTTGTAAAATTTTTGCGGTATGTCACAAAATTCTGTTTAAAAGAGAGTATAATGGCGCAAATTTTATTTAACCTAAGTGAAAATGGAGTATTTTTATATGAGCGAACAATTGCGCCAAGCTGCATTAGATTTTCATGAGTTCCCAATTCCGGGAAAAATTGCGGTCACCCCAACCAAATCATTAGAAACCCAACATGATTTAGCCCTTGCGTATTCTCCAGGTGTTGCTGAGCCTTGCTTAGAGATTGAAAAAGATCCTTCAGCGGCAAGTCGTTATACTGCGCGAGCTAATTTAGTGGCCGTTATTTCAAATGGTACAGCCGTGTTAGGTCTAGGAAATATCGGTGCGCTTGCATCAAAACCCGTTATGGAAGGGAAAGGCGTATTGTTCAAAAAATTTGCAGGCATCAACGTATTCGATATTGAAATCAACGAACATGATCCAGATAAATTAATTGACATTATTGCTTCATTAGAACCAACATTTGGTGGCATTAACCTTGAAGATATCAAAGCGCCAGAATGTTTCTATATTGAAAAAGCGTTGCGTAAACGCATGGGTATTCCAGTATTCCATGATGACCAACACGGTACGGCAATTATCGTCGGTGCGGCAGCATTAAACGGTTTAGAGATTGTTGGTAAAGATATTGCAGATGTACGTTTAGTGGTTAATGGTGCAGGCGCTTCTGCTATTGCTTGTACTAACTTGCTTCGAGCATTAGGTTTCAAAAAAGAAAATATCACCATGTGTGACTCTAAAGGTGTGATTTTCAAAGGCCGTGGCGATAACATGGATGAAACCAAACAATTCTACGCGATTGAAGATAATGGCTGGCGTACATTAGCCGATGCGGTTAACGGTGCAGATGTATTCTTAGGTTGTTCTAAAGCAGGTGCGTTAAAACCTGAAATGGTAAAAAACATGGCGGAGAATCCATTAATCTTGGCATTGGCTAACCCAGCACCTGAAATTACGCCTGATGAAGCGAAAGCAGTGCGTCCAGATGCGATTGTTTGTACAGGCCGTTCAGACTTTCCAAACCAAGTAAATAACGTACTTTGTTTCCCATTCTTATTCCGTGGCGCATTAGACGTAGGTGCAACAGAGATTAATGAAGAAATGAAATTAGCGGCTTCTCGTGCGATTGCTGGTTTGGCGAAAGAACAGGTGCCGTTAGAAATTATTGCAAGTTATGGTGCGTTATCCTTTGGTCCAGATTATGTCATTCCAACACCATTTGATCCACGCTTATTGTTTACAGTCTCTTCTGCAGTAGCGAAAAAAGCGATGGAAACCGGTGTTGCAAAACGTCCAATCACAGATTGGGCAGCTTATGAAAAACAATTAAAAGCGTTAGTTGCAGCGTAATTTTACTTTCTCAAAGTGCGGTCAAAAATGATGATGTTTTTAACCGCACTTTGTGTTTTTTATCTGTCTATGATAAGGAAGGGCACATTAGTGTGCTTTAAATTAATCAAAGGGTAGCGACTCCTTTAGGTTTTATGAGTGTCAAAATGAAACAAACACGTTCTCCTTTATATCCGATTTTCCTCTTCGTCATCATTAATCTGATTATTTTCACCTTGTCTCGTCTTGGACTTGCGATTTGGCAGTCAGATCGCGTTTCTGCGGTAGCGGGATGGGGGCAATTATTTTTGCAAGGCTTGCGTATGGACATTGTGGCCTTGTGCTACTTATTTGGTGTGCCGGCATTATTTACGGTGCTATTTCATCATAGCCGAATTTGGAAAATGATTTTACGTATTTGGCTTACCTTAGGTAGTGTGTTTATTCTATTTATGGAATTGGCTACGCCTGCATTTATCGAAACCTATGATTTCCGTCCAAACCGTCTGTTTATCGAATATTTAATTTATCCGAAAGAAGTCTTTTCAATGTTGATGGAAGGCCATTTAACTGCGGTCATTTTTAGCCTCATTTTTACCGTTACGGCTTTCTTCTGTTATTGGAAACTCTCGGGTTATGCGGTCAAAAATTTACGCCCAATGAGCTGGAAATTGCGCCCTGTTGTAGCATTGCTTGTGATTGCCGTTGCTTTTTTAGGTGCGCGTTCGAGTTTCCAACACCGTGGTGTTAACCCTGCAATGGTCGCCTTTTCCTCTGATGGTTTAGTGAATTCTCTAGTATTGAACTCTGGTTATTCTGTCCTTTATGCGGCACAGCAATTTAAAGATGAAGGTGCATCTTCTGAAGCCTATGGCAAAATGGATACAGATGAAATGTTACGTATTGTCAAAGCCAGCCGTGGTCGCCCTGAAAGTGATTATATTTCAGAGAAGATTCCAACATTAACGAAAAACCAAGCCACTTACCAAGGTAAACCGAAAAATATCGTCATTATTTTGGAAGAAAGTTTTGGGGCACAATTTGTGGGTACGTTAGGTGGAAAATCACTTTCACCTGAATTTGATAAATTAGCCAAAGAAGGTTGGTTATTTGAAAATCTGTATGCGACGGGGACACGTTCTGTTCGTGGTATTGAAGCAACTACAGCGGGCTTTACACCCACTCCGGCACGTGCAGTAGTGAAATTGAATAACAGTCAAAGTGGTTTCTTTACCATTGCGGATTTACTTGCCAAACAAGGTTACAACACTTCCTTTATTTATGGCGGAGAAAAACACTTTGATAATATGGCAAGCTTCTTCTATGGTAACGGTTTCCAAACCATTATCGATCAAAAGGATTATCCAAATCCGAAATTTACTGCGACTTGGGGTGTGAGTGATGAGGATCTATTTGATAAAGCGAACGAAACCTTTACCCAATTGTATAATGAAGGAAAACCGTTCTTTAGCCTCGTGTTTAGTTCGAGCAATCACGATCCTTTCGAGTTCCCGGATGGTAAAATTGAGCTTTATGAACAACCAAAAGCCACCCGTAATAACAGTGCGAAATACGCGGATTATGCGATTGGTCATTTCTTCAAATTAGCGAAACAATCTAATTATTGGAAAGATACCGTATTCTTGGTGATTGCAGACCACGACTCCCGTGCAGCAGGGGCAAGCTTAGTGCCAATTAAGCATTTCCATATTCCTGCGTTAATTTTAGGTGATCATGTTGCACCACGCCGAGACAGTCGTTTAGTGAGTCAAATTGATATGCCGACAACCTTGCTTTCTATTGCTGGCGTAAGTGGTAATTATCCGATGATTGGCTTTGATTTAACACAAGATGTGAATCCGAATCGCGCCTTTATGCAATTCGATCAAACCCAAGCCTTAATGAAAGGTAATCATGATGTCGTTATCCAAACACCAAATAGCAAAGCAAAAGGCTATGTGTATGATAAAGAGAAAGATACATTGACCGAAAAAGAGGTGCCGGAAGAAATGAAAAAAGAAGCATTGGCGCACGCTTTACTTGGCAGCTATTTGTATAAAAATCGTTTATATAAAGGCAGTGAAGAGAAATAAAGTGCGGTCAGTTTTAGGCTAAATTTAAAGGGCGAATGATTTCGCCCTTTTTCTTTATTATTGATTTTCGCTTAGTGATTTTCAGCAATAACACGTGGGAATAAAATATTATTTTCACGGTGAATATGCATCATTAAATCGTCTGCAAATTCTTGAATACCGCTGTAAAGCGCACGCCATGTATTGCAAGCATCAGCTGGAGGTGTCATATTGTTTGTTAATGATTTCAATACATCTAAATGTTCGCCGTGTTCTGCGTGTTCCATTTCCATCATACGAATTGGCATTTGCGCCATCATATAGTTACCGGCTTTGATCATTGGGAAAAGCACGTGCTCTTCTTTCATCATGTGGTTGCTCAAATCCTCATAGACATTGCGTAATTCAGCTGCAACACCCATTGGACAATCTTCACGATCGCCATGAACACTTTCTACACGATCCGCTAAGACGATTAATTCTTGAAGTTGTTCACGGTGGCGTTGATGGTAGCGAACTAAAATATGATCGATAATTTCAGGATAAGTTGCATTAACCCAATATTCCTCTGGGTTTTCTGCTTTGCTGTTTTGAAGCTCGGTTAAACGAGTTTCAATTTCTGCTAAATTTAATCCTTTTTCTGCCGCTGCGTTTGCAAGTGTATCAGAACCACCACAGCAGAAATCTAAATCGTATTTACGAAGTAGAGAAGTTGAGCCGGGTACGCTGACAGCGATTTCACTTAATTTTTTATCTCCAAAAGACATAATGAATCTCCTTATTAATGGTAGAGTTAGAAGTTGAGTAAAATACTAAGATAACAAAAGGAAAATGCAACGATTTTTTTAGCAAAGTATGATTTAAATCAAAGCTAAAAGTTAAAGTTACCGTGTTGTAGGTATTAATGAGCATGAAAAGTGAAAGTTGCATTGCTTTGATGAGGTGTTATTATTCGAACATAGAGAGGGAATAATCATGAAGAGAATCTATCGATTTTTGGCTGTTGGCTTGCTGTTAGTGGTTTTAGGTACTGGATATTTTTTTATAAATCTAACGATTTTTGACCGCACATTTATTCAACTAAATACGTCACAAAAATTGAGCTACATCTCTTTTAAAAAAGGGTTAAATATGCAATGTGACAAGGCGAGTGATTTGGTGCCTAAATTAACCGGCTCTCGTTTTCATTTAATCACTTGGAATGTGCATAAGGGGCAAGATAAGGGATGGCAAGACGATTTAGCGCGATTGTCTAATCAGGCTGATTTTGTGTTATTGCAAGAGGCGACACAACATCAAAATTTAAGTGCATTTTCGACCGCACTTTTTGTGTCCTCTTTTTCTTTTAAAGATCTCTTATCAGGTGTAAAAACATTCACCAAAACGCAACCAGAATGGTATTGTGGTGGTGGGGTAGCAGAACCATTGATACAAATTCCCAAAGTGGCAAGTATGATGAGTTTTCCATTAGAAAAAGGCGATAGTTTGCTGCTTATTAATGTACATTTGATTAATTTTGAATGGGGGATTTCCGCTTATCAAGCGCAGTTAGAGCAGATTTTTTCCTTTGTTGAAAATCATCAGGGCCCCATCATTATGTCTGGCGATTTTAATGCGTGGAATGAAGATCGTCTTAATTTAGTGAATAATCTGATGAAAAAATATGGCTTAGATTCAGTGGCGCTCTCTCAAGATGAGCGGGTTAGATTTTTAGGTTATCCACTGGATTATATTTTTACGCGAGGCGTAAAAGTGGTGAGTGCAACATCAGAAGTGGTCACTTCGTCAGATCATAATCCGTTACTAGTTGAATTCGAATTGGAATAAAGTGCGGTCAGATTTTGAGAAAATTTTAGGGCTAACGTAATGTTAGCCCTATGTATTAATTATTTGGTTTGGTTAATTAAGAATTGTGTTAATAAAGACACAGGACGACCCGTTGCACCTTTATT
>NZ_CALJRX010000156.1 GCF_937976265.1 uncultured Haemophilus sp. | reverse complement strand
GCTGGATATTCAATTGGGGCAAAATGACGGCTTGCACCATCAAGACGAACCGCACCCGTTGTGACAAGAACATCCCCCACATTAATATGTGGTTGAATTGCGCCTGTTGTACCAATACGTAAGAATGTACGCACACCAAGCTGAGCCAGTTCTTCCACACAGATAGACGTAGAAGGACCACCAATACCGGTTGAACATACCACCACCGGTTGACCATTTAAATAACCTAACCAAGAAGTGAACTCACGTGTACTTGCAAGAAACTCAGGGTTATCAAGTTTTTTAGCAATACGTTCACTACGTGCAGGATCCCCCGGCACGATAGCTAATGTGGCACCTTTCAGTTGTGCTTTAGTCAGGTTTAAGTGAAATACATCAGACATAATAATCTCCTTTTTATCATTCATTCTTGCCGCAAAGTGCGGTCAAATTTTCGTTATTTTTTCAATGCACCTAGAATACCACGCATGATTTGTTTGGTCACTTCATTACGAACATTGCGACCAACTGATTTTGCCACGCTATTCACAATTTGTTCTGTCGGAGAAAGTTTATCCCCGCGTTTTTGTGTTCCAAAAATCATACGGCTTAAGCGACCCAATAAACCGCTTTCTTCCTCTTGCTGCGCTTGTTCAGCTTGTTTTTGTTGAACTGCCGCTAAATCCGCTTGCGCATTTAACACTTCGAAAGCTGATTCATTATCCACATAATCTTTATAGAAGGCATAAAGATCATCGTCTTTCACCCACGCCGCTCGCTCTTCTTCAGTAATCGGTGCAAGTTGGCTTTTCGGCGGGTAAACATACGCCACTTCAACTGGCGTTGGCATACCTTTTTCATCTAAGAATGAAATTAATGCTTGGCCCACACCTAAGGTTGAAATGGTTTCAACCACATTAACAGCAGGATTTGAACGGAACGTTTCTGCCGCGGATTTCACTGCTTTTTGATCGCGTGGTGTAAAAGCACGTAATGCATGTTGAACGCGGTTACCTAATTGGCCTAACACGGTATCCGGTAAATCTAATGGGTTTTGGGTCACAAAATAAATCCCCACACCTTTAGAACGAATCAAGCGAACCACTTGTTCCACTTTGTCCACCAACACACTTGGTGCACCATCAAAGAGTAAGTGTGCTTCATCGAAGAACATCACAAATTTTGGTTTATCCGGATCGCCGACTTCCGGTAATTGCTCAAATAATTCAGACATCAACCAAAGCAAGAATGCGCTATACATTCTTGGGGAATTAATTAATTTTTCAGAATTTAAAACATTGATCACGCCACGACCCTCACGGGTTTGTAACCAATCTTCAAGATTTAATGCCGGCTCACCAAACAGATTTGTCGCCCCTTCATTTTCAAGGGTCAGTAAAGCACGTTGAATCGCGCCCACACTCGCAGCTGATACGTTGCCATATTCTACTTGGAACGATTTGGCGTTCTCTGCCACAAATTTAAGCATAGCGCGCAAGTCTTTTAAATCGATGAGTAGCAAACCTTTATCATCTGCCACACGGAATACGAGGTTTAATAAGCCTTCTTGGGTTGCGTTTAAATTTAATAAACGGGAAAGTAATAATGGCCCCATTTCAGAAATCGTGGTGCGAAGCGGAATACCGGTTTCACCAAATACGTCCCAAAATGACACAGGATAGCCATTTAAATAACTCTCGCCACCTAAATCAAATTGCTCAATACGTTCTGCCACTTTGCCACTGAATGTGCCCGCTTTCACTAAACCGGACAAATCGCCTTTTACATCCACTAAAAAGACCGGTACGCCATCATCACTGAACGCTTCTGCCATTTTACGTAATGTCACGGTTTTCCCCGTCCCTGTCGCCCCAGCGATCAAACCATGACGGTTTGCCATTTTTGCGGTAATACCAAGGGTTTGACCTTGTTCGGTACGCGCGAGAGAATATTGCATAAAGATTCCTTTGTTTTGTTGGTTTTATTTAAGACGAATGATAAGGAAAAAACGAAGTGCGGTCAAAATTTAAGTGATTTTACGGTATAATTCCTCAAAACTAACTAAAAGCAGGAAAAATAGATGTCAAACGCCAAAATTCTTATTATTAAAACAGGATTAATAGAAACCTTAACGTTCCCTGATGGTAGCTCATATGAAAGTGCTATTCGTAAAAAACCGGTCTCGATGGTGAAAGTGCACACACTGGGCGCAGAAGGCAACGATGTGGGTTTAAAAGCTCATCACGGTGGTGTTGATAAAGCCTTGTTTTTTATGTCTGATGTGTCTTTCCCTGCTTTAAACGAGCTACTTGGTGAAAAGTTTGATTTTCACGGTAGCGCGATTTACGGTGAAAACTTTGTGGTGTCCGGCTTACATGAAGATAATGTCTGTATAGGCGATCGCTACAAAATTGGCTCCACTCTGTTAGAAGTGTCTCAACCCCGCAAACCTTGCGAGCGTTTATCTCATAATACCAAGAATGAGAATACAAGAGAGGTTATTCGTCAGTCAGGTTGGACAGGTTGGTATGTTCGCGTGATCGAAGAAGGTGAAATTCATCAAGGCGATGAACTTATTTTGCAACATCGTCCTTATCCTGAATGGACAATTCGTCGTTTAAACACGCTGCTTTCTACCCCTTCAAGTGTGGCAGAATTAGAAGAGGCCTTAGCCATTGAGGAATTAGCGCCAGCGTTTAAACGTTCTGTTAACTCACAATTACGTAATTTACAGCAGGCGGCCTAAAATGTCGGCTAAAACGACCGCACTTTGTCCATGCCAATCTTCGCTTTCTTACGAAGATTGTTGCGGACGCTTTCATTCAGGCAATATGTTTCCAGAAACAGCGGAACAACTCATGCGTTCCCGCTATTCAGCGTTTGTGCTCAAAAATATTCCCTATATTGTGCAAACCACGGTACCAAGCCAACAAACCTTATTAGATGAAAAAGCCCTGCAAGATTGGGCTGATGAAACGCAATGGCTCGGTTTAGATATTGTCAAAGCAGAAACCTTAACCAAAATACAAAGTGCGGTTGAATTTAAAGCTCATTTTCAAGGTAGCGAACAGCCGCAAGTGCATCACGAACATTCTCTTTTTGTAAAAATCGATGGCCGTTGGTATTTTGTTGACCCCACTGTGCCACTCCCAAGTAATAAACAACCTTGTGTTTGTGGTTCAGGGAAGAAATTTAAACATTGTTGCGGAGGCTTGCTCTAATGACCTTAATGTCTTTTCTCGCATTATTTTGGCAGCGTTCTCAAGAAAACAAATTAACGCAAGCTGCCGGTTCACTCACCTACAACACCATGCTCGCCATCGTGCCATTAATTATGGTGGTGTTTTCGATTTTCTCCGCCTTTCCCGTTTTTAACGAAGTAACCGGTGCATTGAAAGAATTCATCTTCACCAATTTCGCCCCTTCCGCAAGTGATGTTGTGGGGCAATATATTGATGAATTCGTCCATAACTCCAAGCAAATGAGCGCGGTGGGGATTGTAAGTTTGATTTTAGTGGCATTAATGCTGATTAACTCCATCGACCGTACACTTAATGGCATTTGGCAAGACACCAGCAATCGCCCAATTTTTACGTCATTTGCTATTTATTGGCTCATTTTAACCCTTGGTCCTCTTTTGATTGGGACCAGTATTGCCGCAAGTTCATACGTCAAAGCCGTCTTTGCACAATCAGAAACACTTTCTTTTGGCTTAAAATTACTTAGCTTTGTGCCATTTCTTTCGACCTGGTTTATTTTCACCTTAATTTACATGGTTGTGCCAAATAAGAAAGTGAGCATCAAACACTCTGCAGCAGGCGCATTAATTGCCGCGATTTTCTTTACCTTAGGGAAACAAGCCTTTACTTGGTACATCACCACCTTCCCGTCTTATCAATTAATTTATGGCGCCATGGCGACGTTGCCGATCATGTTATTGTGGATTCAAATCAGCTGGACAGTGGTGCTATTCGGCGCACAATTAGCCGCCGTGCTTGCAGAAGTACAGTCAATGAATCAAACAAATTTAGAGGAAGTAAAATGATTGCGTTAATTCAGCGTGTTACGCAGGCTAAAGTGGAAGTTGAAGGTCAAATTGTGGGGCAAATCGGCAAAGGATTATTGGTTTTATTAGGCGTAGAAAAAGAAGATGACCAAGCCAAAGC
>NZ_CALJRX010000155.1 GCF_937976265.1 uncultured Haemophilus sp. | reverse complement strand
ATGGTTTCGATAATAAAGCAAAAGAATTTGCTAAAATTTTAAAAATGGGTCGTACCCAATTACAAGATGCGGTACCTATGACCGTAGGTCAAGAGTTTAAAGCGTTTGCCGTATTACTTGAAGAAGAAGTACGTAACTTAAAACGTACCGCTGAGTTACTCCTTGAAGTAAACCTTGGTGCAACCGCAATCGGTACAGGTTTAAATACACCAAAAGGTTACACAGAATTAGTGGTAAAACACCTTGCTGAAGTAACTGGATTAGCTTGCGTACCAGCAGAAAACTTAATTGAAGCAACATCTGACTGTGGTGCTTATGTCATGGTTCACGGTGCATTAAAACGTACCGCAGTAAAACTATCTAAAGTATGTAACGACTTACGTTTACTCTCTTCTGGTCCACGTGCAGGTATTAAAGAAATTAACTTACCTGAATTACAAGCAGGTTCTTCTATCATGCCTGCAAAAGTAAACCCTGTTATTCCAGAAGTGGTAAACCAAGTTTGCTTTAAAGTAATTGGTAACGATACTACCGTTACTTTCGCATCTGAAGCGGGTCAATTACAATTAAACGTAATGGAACCTGTAATTGGTCAAGCAATGTTTGAATCTATCGACATCTTAACCAATGCTTGCGTAAACTTACGCGATAAATGTGTAGACGGTATTACTGTAAACAAAGAAATTTGTGAAAACTACGTATTCAACTCAATCGGTATCGTGACTTACTTAAATCCATTTATCGGTCACCACAACGGCGACTTAGTGGGTAAAATCTGTGCGCAAACAGGTAAAGGCGTACGTGAAGTTGTGTTAGAAAAAGGTTTATTAACAGAAGAACAATTAGATGACATTCTTTCTGTAGAAAACTTAATGAATCCAACTTATAAAGCGAAATTAAATAAATAATCTTGATCTAAATCATCGGGCATTTAAGTCATTAAAGCTCGGTGATTAAGCAAATATGATAAAGGGAACTTAACGTTCCCTTATTTTTTTACAAAAAGAACCTAAAGAATCATTTTCACCAATTTATCCGCTTTAATTCGTGCAAATTTTTTCAAAAGTTTTTGCACTGGTTCTGGGTATTGATTCAATTCTTCTAATTCAGTGTAATGTTTTAATACTCTTGTATGTTGACGAATTTGGTTTTGCTCTTTTTCCACTTGGGCTAAAAGTTGTTGTTGAGGATCGTAAATTAATAAGCCATTTTCAGCATCCAAACGCCATGCTCGAGGGTTAAGATTATTGCCCGTAAGTAAAATATAACGATCATCTG
>NZ_CALJRX010000154.1 GCF_937976265.1 uncultured Haemophilus sp. | reverse complement strand
TTCAATGGTGATTCCTGAATTAATACGCTTATTAACTGAAAAACATAAAATTAAGTTTGCTGAAGCCGTTGAAATCGTACGTAATATGGTGGGCTATACCAACCATACAATTTTGGCTGAAGCATTAGAAAAATGGCCACTCGATTATTTAGATGAAGTGGTGCCGCATTTAGTGGTGATCATTAAAAAATTAGATGAATTAGTGCGTGCGGAATATCACGATCCATCCGTACAAATCATTGATAAACAAAAACGTGTGCATATGGCGCACATGGACATCCACTTTTCAAATTCTGTGAATGGTGTTGCCGCATTACATACGGAGATTTTGAAAAATTCAGAGCTTAAAGCGTTCTATGCGTTATATCCTGAAAAATTCAATAATAAGACAAACGGCATTACCTTCCGTCGTTGGTTAGAGTTTTCTAATCAGCCATTAGCGGCTTATATTAAAGAATTGATTGGTGATGAGTATTTGCATGATGCAACGAAATTAGAAAAATTGTTAGCCTTTAAAGATGATAAAAAGGTTCATCAACAATTAGCGAAAATTAAGTTTGAAAACAAATTGGCATTAAAAACCTACCTTAAAGAAAATAAAGGTATTGATTTAGATGAAAATTCTATCATTGATACGCAAATTAAGCGTTTCCATGAATATAAACGCCAACAAATGAATGCGCTTTATGTGATTCATAAATACTTAGAAATTAAAGCAGGGAAATTACCAAAACGTAAAATTACGGTGATTTTCGGTGGAAAAGCTGCGCCCGCTTATGTGATTGCACAGGATATTATTCACTTAATTCTTTGTTTATCTGAGTTAATCAATAATGATCCTGAAGTGAACAAGTATTTAAACGTACATTTAGTGGAAAACTATAATGTGAGCGTGGCGGAAAAACTGATTCCTGCAACCGATATTTCAGAGCAAATTTCACTTGCCTCTAAAGAAGCTTCTGGCACAGGGAATATGAAATTTATGCTGAATGGCGCGTTAACCTTAGGAACAATGGATGGCGCCAATGTTGAAATTGCAGAATTAGCAGGTGCTGAAAATATCTATACATTCGGTAAAGATTCAGAAAGCATTATTAAACTTTATGAAACAGCCGGTTATGTTTCAAAAGCGTATTATGAAAACGACAAAGAGATTAAAAGAGCGGTTGATTTTATTCTGAATCCTGCAGTGGTGAAATTAGGCAATAAAACACGTTTAGAACGTCTTTATAATGAATTATTGAATAAAGACTGGTTTATGACGTTAATTGACTTTAATGCTTATGTCGAAGCGAAAGAACAAATCTTAGCTGATTATGAAGATCAAGATAGTTGGAATGAGAAAGTCGTTCACAATATCGCAAAAGCGGGCTTCTTCTCATCTGACCGCACTATTGCTCAATATAATGCAGACATTTGGCATTGTGAGGGCTAAGGGGAAGCAATGAAACTACTTACCCTGAATGTACACGCTTGGTTAGAAGCTAACCAAGCGGAAAAAATAGAGATTCTTGCTGAGACTATTGTGGAAAAGGGCTATGACATTATTGCCTTACAAGAGGTTAATCAATTGATGTCGGCTCCTGCTATTTCGCCGACATTAAAGCAAGATAACTATGGTGTCATTCTGTTGAATAAAATCAATCAACGCGTTGCACAAAAATATTCGCTTTTTTGGAGCAATTCGCATATTGGTTACGATAAATATGATGAAGGCATTGCGTTTTTAACCCGTTTGCCTGTTTATGATGTTGATGCGTTTTATTGTAGCCAACACCAACGTCTTGACTCGATTCTTTCACGTAAAATCATTGGCTTGACGGTAGAATATCAAGGTCAGTTAATTGAATGTTATTCTTGCCATATCAATTTGCCAAATTGTGATGGTGAAAACCAACTCGATAATGTTCGTTATATTGTAGATCGGAGCCAAAGTGCGAATCTGAAAATCTTGATGGGCGATTTCAATACCGATGCAATAAGCGACCAACAAGCTTACCAACAAATTAAATCCTTAGGCTTATTCGATACCTTTGAAATGGCAGAACAAAAGGATAGCGGCATCACTGTAGAGAAAGCGATTGATGGCTGGAAAGGCCATAGTCAAGAAAAGCGGTTAGATTATATTTTTTTAAACCAAGCAAAAAGGGTTTTATCCAGTCAGGTTATTTTTAATGGAAAAAATAAACCGATTGTTTCCGACCATTTTGGCGTAGAAGTAGCTCTCATCTTGTAGGAGAATCAATATGAAAAAAATGCTCAGTTTTGAATTTTGGCAAAAATTCGGTAAGTGCCTAATGGTGGTGATTGCCGTGATGCCAGCCGCAGGTTTAATGGTGAGTATTGGTAACTCACTGCCTTTAATTAGCGATGCGGAATGGCTAGCGCGTGTCGGAAATATTATCGCCCAAATTGGTTGGGGGATTATCGGTAACCTTCATTTATTATTTGCTTTAGCAATTGGTGGTAGCTGGGCAAATGAGCGTGCAGGTGGCGCATTTGCAGCTGGCTTGGCTTTCATTTTAATTAACTTAATCACCGGTAACTTTTTCGGTGTGAAGCTTGAAATGCTGGCGGATCCAAATGCACATGTAAGTACTGTATTGGCAGGTGAAATTCCTGTGGCGAATTACTTTGTGAATGTGCTTGGGCAACCTGCGTTAAATATGGGCGTATTCGTTGGTATTATCGCTGGTTTTGTGGGGGCAACAACCTTCAATAGTTACTACAATTTCCGTAAATTACCTGAAGTACTCACTTTCTTTAATGGTAAACGTTTTGTTCCTTTCGTTGTCATTTATCGTTCTGTATTAGTCGCTATCGTCTTATCGCTATTCTGGCCTTTAGTTCAAACCGGAATTAACCATTTCGGTCAATGGATTGCGAACTCACAAAACTCAGCGCCAATTTTAGCACCATTTATTTATGGTACCTTAGAGCGTCTATTACTTCCGTTTGGTTTACACCACATGTTGACGATCCCAATGAACTATACGTCATTAGGCGGTACTTATGAATTCTTAACCGGTGCACAACAAGGTAAACAAGTATTTGGCCAAGACCCACTATGGCTTGCATGGATTTCTGATTTAATCAACCTTAAAGATGCAGGTAATTTAACGCAATATAACGAACTTCTTTCAACCGTGACACCGGCTCGATTCAAAGTAGGACAAATGATTGGTTCAACCGGTATCTTAATGGGCTTGACGCTCGCCATGTATATCAACGTAGATGAAGACAAGAAAAAAGTCTATAAAGGTATTTTCCTTTCATCAGCACTTGCGGTGTTCTTAACGGGCGTAACAGAGCCAATCGAATACATGTTTATGTTTGTCGCATTACCGCTTTATATTGTTTATGCTTTAGTACAAGGTTCTGCTTTTGCTATGGCAGATATTGTGGACTTACGTGTGCATTCATTCGGTAACATTGAGTTCTTAACGCGTACACCAATGGCGATTAAAGCCGGCATCGGTATGGATGTGATCAACTTTATTTGGGTATCTATCCTGTTTGCCGTTGCCATGTTCTTTATCGCGAATTTTATGATTAAGAAATTTAATCTCGCGACAGCAGGCCGTAATGGTAACTATGATGCAAAAGGTTCAGATGAAGCTTCTAGCGATGAGCCAAAAGTGGCAAATGCTAGCACGCAAGTTATTCAAATCATCAACTTACTTGGTGGACGTAATAACATCGCAGATGTTGATGCTTGTATGACACGTTTACGTATCACCGTACATAATCCAGATTTAGTCGGTGATGAAGCAAGCTGGAAAAAAGCGGGCGCAATGGGCTTTATCGCGAAAGGCTCTGGTATCCAAGCGATTTATGGGCCAAAAGCAGATGTCTTAAAATCTGATATTCAAGATGTGCTTTCATCTGGTGTTGAAATTCCTAAAATGTAATTCAGCCTAAATACTAATTTTATCCCCGCTCTTCAAGGCGGGGATATCATATACCTATCCTATATATTGAACATCTTCAATCTATTCTAAGAATCCTTTTATTTGATACTATCAACGTACAAATTATTGTCACAACTTTGGCGCTATAAAAAATACCGCCCGTTGTGCAACGAGCGGTATTTATAGTGTTAAAAGGAAAGTGGTCATTAAATGATTAATTGACCGATAATACTGCGAGTTTCTTCTCGAACCTCGGTAAGTTTCACTTTCACTAAATCGCCGATTTTGTAACGACGTTCCCCTTGAATATACAGCGCCAATTCATCAGCATTCACTTGCATTTCATCTTTATTTGGATGAAGCGAGGAGGCTGGTATGAACATGGATGCACCATTTTCTAATAATTGAACGCGTAAACCGCCACGCATCACATCTTGCACTTCTGCATCAAATTCAGCATTTTCAGCCACTTTATCAGCAAGATAGCGACAATATAACCAATCTGCAATATCACGCTCAACCAAGCGATTTTGACGACGGGCTTCTTGCAAGCGAGCAAGGACTTCATCTTGTGGTTTTTCACAAGCTTGCTGTGTGAGCACGGCTTTAATTAAACGATGGTTCACCATATCGGAATATTTACGGATAGGCGATGTCCAAGTTGCATAACCTTCTAATCCAAGCCCAAAATGTGGAGCAAGTTCCGATTTAAATTCCGCAAAGGTTAAATAACGACGTAAACGGAATTCTAAATAGTCACCTTCAATCGGTTCAATATCATGACGCATTTGGCAATAACCCTTTAAGGTTGCCAAATTTTCCACAGAATAACGCTCAGCAAGCTCGGCTTGATTTTCTTCATTAGCTAAATTTGCCATTAAGAAATTATGCGCATTTTCTAAGAATTTCTTATCAAATCCAGAGTGTGTATTAAAAATACCGGTTTGAGCTTGTTCAGCTAAGAATTGTGCAGCGCAGATATTGGCGATAATCATGGATTCTTCCACGATTTGATTGGCAATACGACGATATTCCGCTGTAATTTCTTTCACTTTGCCATTTTCAGCGAGGATAAAGGAGTAATCCGGTTTCTCTTTAAATAAAAGAGAATGCGTTTTTCGCCATTGAATACGTGCTTTAGTAAATTGATGTAACCAATCAATTTGCTGTGCAATTTCTGGTGTTTCCGGTTGCCATGCATCTGGTACTTGTTCTAAATAATCTGAAATCTTGTTATAGGCTAATTTCGCTTTAGATTGCACATAAGCAGACACAAAATGAGGTTTGTCCGTGATGTTGCCTGCAAGATCTGTTTCGATGTAACACACTAATGCAGGGCGAGTTTCATTTGCCATTAATGAGCATAATTCATCAGACAATTCACGAGGTAACATTGGGATATTAAAGCCTGGCAAATAATTGGTGAAACAACGCTGTTTGGCATCTTTTTCAATTTGTGAATCTAATGCAATGTAAGCTGTTGGATCCGCAATGGCAACGACTAATCGCCAACCAGTTTGTGTACCATTTTGCTCGACAAGTTCGATGTAAAGAGCATCGTCCATATCCTGAGTGCTTTCAGAGTCAATAGTGACAAAATGAAGTGCGGTCAGATCTTCGCGAGTTTGTTGATCTAACATTTCATAACTTTCTGCACCTTGCACAGGATGACGAGATTGCTCATGACGTGCCAATGTGACCCACCAAGGGGCTAATTCATCATCAGCACGACAGATAAATTGATTGATGGTCGCATAGAAAAAACGATCATCACGTAATGGGTGCGTTTTCAAATTTGCTACGACCCAGTCGCCTTCCTGTAATTCTTCTTTGACGGATTTGGCTTGCTGTGCACCAATAGGTTGGTTGATGCTTGGATGATCAACTAATACCTGCAATTTTTTGTCTTTATTGAACCGCACTTTGGCAATAAAGCGCGTGAGCATTGGCTCAATTAATTCTTCAGGTTCAGCTTGCTCTTTATCACCTTGTTTTTCGATGGTGGCTTTGATTTTGTCACCGTGCATCACTTTTTTCATTGCGGGTGGAGCAATAAAGTAGCTTTTTTTATCGCACTCTAAAAAACCATAAGCTTTATCAGTACTTTTTACCACGCCTTCAACGTGTTCTTTGCTATCGTGGATTTGTTGTTTAAGTTGTGCGAGTAATGGATTATTTTGGAACATAGTTATATTTAAAAAAAGAGAAAAGGCAGACTGAAAAGCCTGCCTAAAAATAGATTGTACGAAAAATTATTCTTCGCCTAATTCGCCCATTGCAGTGATGCTGAAACCTGCATCTACGTGAACGATTTCACCGGTAATACCCGATGCTAAATCAGAGCATAAGAATGCTGCTGAGTTACCCACATCTTCGATAGTAACAGTGCGGCGTAACGCTGCGGTTTTCTCAAATGCAGAAAGCATTTTCTTGAAGTTTTTAATACCTGATGCTGCTAAGGTACGGATTGGACCAGCAGAGATCGCATTCACACGAATACCTTCTTTACCTAAATCCGCTGCCATTACGCGAGTTGCTGCTTCAAGAGACGCTTTCGCTAAACACATGACGTTGTAGTTAGGAATTGCGCGCTCAGCACCTAAGTAAGAAAGGGTTAATAACGCTGCATTTGGATTTAAATAAGGGCGTGCCGCTTGTGCCATTGCAACGAAGCTGAATGCACTGATATCGTGAGCAATACGGTAACCTTCACGAGTTGCTGCGTTTACGTAATCACCATCTAATTGGTCGCCTGGTGCGAATGCAATAGCGTGTACGAAACCATCAAATTTTTCCCAACGTTTGCTTAATTCAGCAAAGCAGTTTTGGATGCTTTCATCGGTCGCTACATCTAAAGGAAGTACGATGTTAGAACCAAATTCTTTTGCAAATTCTTCTACGCGCGGTTGTAATTTATCGTTTAAATAAGTGAAAGCAAGTTCAGCGCCTTGTTCTTTCATTGCTTTTGCAATCCCGTAAGCAATAGAACGGTTGCTGGCGAGACCTGTAACTAAAATACGTTTACCTGTTAAGAAACCCATATTTTTTCCTATGTTTGAGTTAAAAAAATCGACAAGATTATACTTGTTTTGCCTTATAGGGGCAATTATCAGATTAAGTGTTCCGATATGTTAGGGGTGATTTGTTAAAAGCTAATTTATTCTGATTGGTTATGCTGACTGTGTTTGCTAAGTGCAAAAAGCGTAACTAAACCTAATCCAGTAATAACAATACTTCGGGCGGTAAACAGTTTTTTACTTACTGCCGTGAACAGTAAAGAACGTATTAAGGATTGACTTAAAACTGAACCCCAAAAATTTATATTTTGGAGAGGAGATAAGATCTCGCGTTTTGCAGTATTACCCTGCGAACGTAACTTAAGCCGTAATATATTGCCCTTGAGTGCTAAAAGTTCTTTCTCTTCTTCTAAACGCATTATTATTTCTCCTACTCTTGTTGGGATTTACCTATAATATTTTTTAATGCATTAATGTCTTGTTGTATCTCTATTACTGTATCCATCATAAATGTTTTTTGTTTTTTCAAAAAACGCAATAACCCAAAGGCTAAAAGCAAAACAATGAATAGTGCGATAACACTGATAGAAAAAAATGCGGTGATTTTATTTTCTGGAGAAAGGTAGGAATTCAAACCAAATAATAAACTAATAAAAGAAACTAATAAAAGTAAGAAGGCGAACAGAATAATAACGAGAGTTGATAACAAAGAATTTTTTAGCTGGATAAAGTCAATCCGAAGCATTTGCAAACGGATTTGTGTTAACTCAAGGGTTGTAATCAATATATTTTTAATTTTTTGTATGATTTGCATTCCATCTCCTTAAGCTGTCTGAAACGAAAATTGGCTGCGCAGAAAAACTAGTATACGCAACCATTATTTAGTAGAACGCTTTTAGTAAATAACAACTATTTTTTACTGATGAGTACTCCCAGTAATAACCCGATAACAGCGGCAGTGCCGATGGCTTTGTAGGGGTTTTCTTGTACTAGAGTATCAGTGTTCTTAATCGCCTCTTTGGTTTTTTCAACGGCTTCTTCTTGAAGAGAACTAAATTGTCCTTTAATTGTTTTAACTTGAGAACTTAAATTTTTTTTCAATTTTTTCAGTTCTTCTGCACCTGCTTCACTTTTTTCATTAAAGAGCTCTTCAGCATTATTTAAAATGTCATTTAGTTCTTCTAACAGTTCTTTGCGTTTTGCATCAAATTCTTTACTCATAGTGTTTCACCTCTTGTTAAAATGTAATAATTAAAATACCAGCAGAAATAATACCTCTATTCCTATATGGTTACTGATTTTATACGTATATTTTATAGAGAAGTCAAGGGTAAATCTGTTACGCCGGATTATCAATATCTTTAAATTCGACATCCAAGCCATATTCAGCCGCTAGCCATTCGCCTAATGCTTTAATGCCATAGCGTTCAGTCGCATGGTGACCAGCCGCAAAGAAATGAATACCTTGCTCACGAGCAGAGTGAATTGTTTGCTCCGAAACCTCGCCGGTAATAAAGGCATCACAACCTTGTGCTGCTGCTAAATCAATATAGCCTTGTCCGCCACCGGTACAAATGCCAATTTTTCGGATTAAGTGCGGTCCGTTTTCCGTGCAAATTAATGGTTTACGGTGAAGTACTTGTTCAATACGTTGCGCAAATTCTTCAGCGGTAATGGGCTCTTTTAACGTTCCCCAAACAGGAATGCTAGTTGCGCTATTTTCTAAAGGTTGAAGATCGCTAATCCCCAATAACTGAGCAAGTTTTGCGTTGTTGCCTAATTCTGGGTGGACATCCAAAGGCAAGTGGTAGCCGTATAAATTAATGTCATTCACAAGCAAGGTTTTGATACGTTTGCCTTTCATACCGCGGATACACGGATTTTCACTTTTCCAAAAATAGCCATGGTGGACAAGTACAGCATCAGCTTGTTGTGCAACAGCATAATCAATTAGTGCTTGGCTTGCGGTGACACCTGTAATGATCTTTTTGATCTCCGCTTTGCCTTCTACTTGCAAACCGTTAGGCGCGTAATCGTTAATTCTGTCTGTGCTAAGTTTTTCGTTGAGTAAACGTTCAAGTTCTAGGTTGTTCATGATTTCTAAGAAAAAAGAAAAAGGTGAGATATGGTAAGAGATTTCAAAAAAAATGGCTAGTGCAAAAAGGAGTGGGGGGAATGCACTAGCCAGTAGTGTGTTTGTCATAACACAAGTTTACTATCTAAAACGAGATTCATTATATATTTAATTACATAAAGATCAAGAGGGATTTTAGATATTTTTAAAAATAGAATTATTGACAGATTTACCCGCCCTCAATGATAGATAGTTTTTTACAAAATTTTATAGGCAGAACTCGCTGAGTTAGTCGCATAATAGAGCAATTAGCTCTAGGTATGGTTTATTTTGTAACTCATTGTTTTAAAGGTGTTTTATCCCAAGAAGTATACTTCTTTTAGTTGGTATTGACATACCAACTAAACAAACACTGATAAAAAATATTTTTAATTAACATTTAACATAAGGAATCGGAGTAAATCATGCCAAAAATTGAATTATCAAGTAAATGGTCTTGTGATGGACGTGAGTTAAAACCTAAAGTTGGGGCAAATCAAAGTGATATTTGGATATATGATGGACGTGAGTTAAGACCTAAAGTTGGAGCAAAACAAAGTGATATTTGGGTATATGATGGACGTGAGTTAAAACCTAAAGTTGGAGCAAAGCAAAGTGATATTTGGGTGACAGAAGGGAATAAGATTAAGCCAAAAATTTCAGCTAACTATAATACCACTTATGAACTAAATGGTAACGCTATCTTAGTTGCCTTTGGTCAACTTGTTTTAAAACTTTGGTAAGAGAGAGGTAATTATGTCTAAAAAAATCAGAAGTTGTGCAATTTATAAAGATTTAATTATCGAATCTGCTGAAGATTATACCGTTACTATCAGATGCCGTGACAGAAAAACACGGAGCATGTTAAGAGAAATTTCTGAAGATCTTGGTTTTGAATATTCTGACGAATGGAATACTCGTTATTTTGGCCATCGATTAATTAATTTCATTAACGGCGTTGATACCCGTAGAGAAACTACAAAACTCGCAGAGGATAAATTCCCTGAAGAACTTATCTCAGATATTGATACTACAGAGTATATTTCTGATGAGGATTGGGAATGGTGGTGTGGATTATCAGATACACTAAAATATATTGTGTTATGGAATATTAAAGATGAATTCCTTGATGAAGACCATGGCCTAACTCCTGAATATGATGATTTAAGTCAGGAAATTTCTACAGAACTAGATCTTTATGACAGAAATGGTGCAATCGCTTTCTATTTGAAAGATTATATTGTAGGTGTGCATTTCTCAGATGGTAATTTTGAACCTGGAATAACTCATAAATTTGTCATTCCGGATAATGTGTATAATATTAGAGAGTTGCCTAAATTGTCACATATTAAGCAATTGTCTTCATTATCGTTCCATGGTTGGGGGGGCGGTTTTGGTTCAGAGGAAATTGATTTGCTTGCTCAAATTCCTCAACTGAAAGAACTGGATCTTACTACTAATAGTGTTTCTGGAGATGCTCTAGAAAAATTATCCTCGTTGACTAATTTAAGAACTCTTTCTTTACTATATTCAGGAGATTGGAGTGCTGATGAGTGTAGTATGTTAGCCGCATTAGGTGATAAATTACCAAATTGCGTAATTAATCTACATGTTGGTACTTATGAGGATATTAGTAATCTTGCTGCATTAAAAGGCCTTAATGTATCATCACTTTCATTCAGAGATTGGGATGAGTCTGTAAAAGAAGATGTAATAGATTTGATAATTTCATTCTCTAGTATTAAAGAATTAGACCTTTCTGGTAATAAAGTAGATATTCAATTATTAGCTAAATTAGCGTCTTTGCCTAATTTAAGCACCCTTTATTTAGAAGATACTAAGAATTTTGATTACTACAGCATAGAACCTGACAGTGATGAGTGTAATCAACTTCAGAGTGCATTACCAAATTGTAAAATTAGGTATAGCATATAATAAGTTGGATTTACGATTGACTGACTTTATAAATAACACCGTGTGTAATACATGCGGTGTTTATTATTTTTATTGTGGAATGGCAAGTATATAGAAAGAAATATTACTTATTCGTTTTGGTGTTCCCATATTTAAATAAATTTCAAGTATTGGAGAAAATGTGGAAAAGTCTTTACCTCCTAAACCCAGTTTTTCAGAAGTTAATAAATATCTAAATGAATGGAAAAATCTTGAAGGTTATACTTCACAAGAAGAGGCATTAAATAAACTTTTTCTAGAGTTATTACCTGGAAATTCTGAAATAGCTGATATTTTATTAAAGGCATCATGTTTAAATGATTTTTATAGCACAAGAATATTTGCTATTTATCCAGTGGCAAAACGTATTTTAAGTATTAAAGATCTAGATAAACGTTTAAAGTCTGGTGATATTAATTTAGTTAGTGAATTAGAAGAGGTAAAAATTGGTGATAACAAGAGGTATTTTTATTCTTTTGCGACTAAATATTGTAGTCATCATAATCCAATTGCTTTCCCAATTTATGATAGTTATGTGGAGAGAGTTCTCCTCTATTTTAATCAGGTAGATAAGTTTTCATCGTTTAAAAAGAAAAATTATAGGTGAGACTTGGGACTATACCAAAGATAGAGAGCTTAACGGCTTCGCTCTGTTGGGTTTCTCGGTTGTTTCTAAAATAAATAGAGGCAGCATTGTAGCGGTTGTATAGGTTATATACGCCGAATACCCATTCCGATTTCCATTTTCTTTCAGGG
>NZ_CALJRX010000153.1 GCF_937976265.1 uncultured Haemophilus sp. | reverse complement strand
TGTTGTTCGATAAAGGTTGCGCAGAATTTTGAAAGCGCAAGTGGCTCGAGTAACCAAGGTTTTTGACGCAATGGCGGATGTGCACGTAACCAATGATGTGCTTTGGCGTTAAAGCGAGTTTGTGTATGGTGATTTGGATCGACCGCATTTTGACTTTGCTCTACTACCCAAAATTCACCTTGGAATTCTGCTAAGAACTGGTTAATACGTTTACTGATAAAACGAGAACCAAATTGGATTACAATATCGGCTTGAAGTAGTTTTTGCTTCACGGTTTGATTTGCTAGCCAAATATCCGCATAAGGCATGAGCGGTTCCACACCGGATTGAATATCCGTCAGCAAAATCCACCCCATGGTATTTGCCCATGAGTTAATCCCCATTGCTTGCTCTGGCGTTAATTGCCCAGCCACAATGACACCACGTTTCGTACGCCAGGTATCCCAATTCTCGTGCATCAACACTTCTTGTTGTAATGGCTGATGATCAACCCAATTTTTAGGCTGACTTAACCAACGTTGAATTGGCATTAACCACGGATGACCGTCAATTTCTTGTTCTTGCGCATTATAAAGTGGCTCTGCAAAAGGCACGTTGATATGCACCACGCCTGGTTGTTGCTTTTGTTTATAACACGCTTGTTCTAACGTAGAAATTAACCATTTTGCCGCATAATCGGCTTGAGGTTTCGGGAGATTGACACTTGCCACTGGATAATCGGCAAACATATTTTGTTGCACAATAGCTTGATTCGCACCACATTCCCATAATTCAGGTGGACGATCAGCGGTAAGAATAATTAAATTCACGCCTGTTTGGCGAGCTTCAATAATCGCTGGATATAAATTGGCGGCAGCAGTGCCTGAGGTGACAATCACGGCAACAGGTGCTTGCGTAGATTTCGCTATCCCCAAAGCAAAAAAGCCTAAGCCACGTTCATCAAAGTGACTATGGCACGTTGCACGAGAAGCATTTTGTAAACGCACAGCTTCTAGCGTTAAAGGTGTTGAGCGAGAACCAGGCGCAATACAAAAGTGACTCACTCCTTGGCGAACCAAGGTTTCTAAGATCACCTTTGACCAACAACGATTAAATACGCTTACAGACATTCTTCTTATTCTCCGTTATTCTCTGCAAACAGGGAAATGAGCCCTGCCGCTTTACGTTCAATTTCTAACCACTCTTCTACAGGTTGTGAGCCTTCCACAATACCGGCTCCAGCAAATACACGCACTTGGTTTTCTTCAATAAAAGCCGAACGAATAGTAACACAAAATTCTGAGAGGTTTTGGCTCATCACGCCTAATGTTCCGGCATACCAACGACGATCAAACGTTTCAATTTCAGCCAAGGCTTTCTTCGCTTGCTGCTGTGGTAAGCCTGACACTGCGGCCGTTGGATGAATCGCCTTCAGTAAATCGGCATCCGTACAAAGTGCGGTCAATTTTGCTTGCATTTTTCGAATCAAATGCTGCACTTTGCGTAATAACTTTAATGCGACATCATCAACGGTAATTTGTTCCACTAAGTGACTGATATTTTGTGAAATATCCTCAACCACTAGCCAATTTTCATTAAGGTTTTTTTCATCATTTAGCAACCAATTCGCACGTTCATTATTTTCACTCGGATTATCACTAACAGGTGCGGTGCCTGCAAGCGCTTCCGTAAATAACTGACGAGCATCACGTGAAAACAGGCGCTCTGGTGTTGAACCCACAAAACAGTTTTGGGCGTTATCTGCCCATAGAAAATGGTAACAACCGTTATTTTTTGCTTGGCTTGCAGCGAGAAAATCTTTTCCGTTTAATTCGCCCTGAATGCGAAACACCGTTTCATTTGCTAAGACGAGCTTGGTTAATTCCCCTTGTCGAATTCGAGTGAGCGCTTGATTGACCCAGTCACACCAAGTTTCTTGGTTTGCTTTTGGCACCATGCTTTCGATGGTTAATTGATTAAGTGGTAAAAGTGCGGTCGTTTTTTCAAATGAATTCAGAACTACTTTTGCTGAATCAAGCTCATTTGTTTCAACAAAAACAGAAACCACGGTCTCACCCTTTTGCTGTTCAATTAAAACTTGCGGCAAAATAAACTGACTTTCACCTTGGAACTGTAAACCGCCCACTAAAGGGAAATCATGCTCTTGAATAAATTGCTGTGCCAAATTCACATCTGAAAATGACCGCACTTTCCCCAGGGCAGCGACGGTTTTAGCTTCATCACGAAAACGCAAATAAAATTGCGGATAGACTGACTGCCCTTTCATCCACGCCAAAAGATCAACATCCGATTCCACCTTTGTTTGAAGATGTACAATAGATGCTTGCTGATCCGTTGTCGCCAAAGCGTCAAATTGGCGAATTAGCGCAGATTTAGCTTGTTCTAAAGGGCACATGAAAAAATAATAAAACACAAAAAATTAGCCCATATTCTACCGCACTTTAATACTTTCAAAAAATTTTTTTATTAAATCTTTTCAAGATAAGAATTTAAGCGTAAATTAGACACAATTTTTGAATGAAAATCTAATTATCATAGGATGTTATTAATGCGCTCATTTCCAAAATCAGACAAATTAGAACACGTTTGCTACGATATTCGTGGACCGGTTCACAAAGAAGCTTTACGCCTAGAAGAAGAAGGCAATAAAATTTTAAAACTGAATATCGGCAACCCTGCCCCATTTGGTTTTGAAGCGCCAGATGAAATTTTAGTTGACGTGATCCGCAACCTACCATCTGCACAAGGTTATTGCGATTCCAAAGGGTTGTATTCGGCACGTAAAGCTATCGTGCAATACTATCAATCTAAAGGTATTCATGATGCGACAGTAAACGATGTATACATCGGGAATGGTGTATCTGAATTGATTACCATGTCAATGCAAGCACTCCTCAATGATGGTGATGAAGTATTAGTTCCAATGCCAGACTATCCATTATGGACAGCGGCGGTGACGTTAGCGGGCGGAAATGCAGTACATTATTTATGTGATGAAGAGGCTGGTTGGTTCCCTGCTATTGATGATATTCGCGCGAAAGTCAATGCCAAAACCAAAGCTATCGTAGTAATCAACCCGAACAATCCAACGGGTGCGGTTTATAGCAAAGAGTTACTCGAAGAAATTATCCAAGTTGCACGTGAAAATAATCTGATTATTTTTGCAGACGAGATTTATGACAAGATTCTCTACGATGGTGCGATTCACCATCATATTGCTGCCCTTGCACCAGATGTATTAACTATTACATTCAATGGTTTATCAAAAGCTTATCGTGTTGCGGGTTTCCGTCAAGGTTGGATGATTTTAAATGGGCCAAAACAACATGCTAAAGGCTATATTGAAGGCTTAGATATGCTGGCGTCTATGCGTTTATGTGCAAATGTACCAATGCAGCACGCCATTCAAACCGCATTAGGTGGCTATCAAAGTATTAATGAATTTGTTCAACCTGGTGGTCGTTTGCTGGAACAACGCAATAAAGCCTATGAGTTACTGACTCAAATCCCGGGTATTAGTTGCGTAAAACCAATGGGGGCAATGTATATGTTCCCGAAACTCGACATCCAAAAATTCAACATTCATAGTGATGAAAAATTTGTGCTCGATTTATTACGTAAAGAGAAAGTACTTCTCGTGCATGGTAAAGGGTTTAACTGGCACTCACCGGATCACTTCCGTGTGGTGACACTCCCTTATACCGGCCAATTAGAAGAAGCCATTGGCAAATTGGCTCGATTCTTAGAAACTTATCGTCAATAATAAAAAAGAGCGGTTAATTAACCGCTCTTTTTTGATTTCATGATTTATAACTAAGCCCAGAAATAGCGCACCACATGGAAGAAAATTGGCGCGGAGAAACAAAGCGAATCCATACGATCTAAAATACCACCATGGCCACTGATCATATTCCCCCAGTCTTTCACGCCCATACTGCGTTTCATTGCCGACATCACAAGTCCACCTAAGAATCCCATTAAGCAAATTAACAGACTCATTAAAAATGCCTGCCAGGCATTAAATGGCGTCATCCAATGAAGTAACATACCTAATAAACTTGCGCTTAATACCCCACCAACAAAGCCTTCTACCGTTTTAGATGGCGATAAGTTTGGTGCAATTTTATGCTTACCGAAAAGTTTACCCCAAACATACTGCAATACATCACTAGACTGTACCACTAAGATTAAGAAAATCATTAATAGAAGATTTTTTCCTTCATAACCTGAGATATCAAGTGTCAGTAAAGCCGGGATATGTGAAATACAGAATACACTAATCATCAATGCCCACTGAATTTTCGTAGAACGCTCTAAGAAATGGGCGGGGTCGCCGAGTAATGCCGACAGAATAGGTAAAAATAAGAAGCCATATACTGGAATGAAGATAGTAAACATACTAAACCAATCAATGGCGACTAAAAAATATTGCAATGGCAAGATCACATAAAAACAGGCTGCGAGTGCAAGATGATCGCCTCGACGAATATTTAATAGAGAAAGAAACTCACGCAATCCCATAAATGAAATAATCAAAAAGAGCACAATCATGCCATAAAAGCCCAATAAGCTCGCAATAAAGATAATCCCAATCATCACCCACCAAGCATTGATGCGTGCATTCAGGTTATCAATGACACTATTAGGGTATCCACACCCGCTCTGCGTTTTAAAACATATCCCACGGTGGAAGCAAAAATTAAGGCGATAAATAAACCACCGAAGAGTTGCCATATTTCTGTCATCATTTACTCCTAAGATTTGCCTTTTTCACTGATGTTTAAACTTAATAATGCCGATTGAGCGCGTGTTAAAAATTCACCTTTGGTCTCATCTGTCCCAATCTTTAGTGGTTCACCGACATAAAGATCACATAACAACGGGATCGGTAAAATAAAGCCTTTTGGTAAAACATTATTCATATTACTAATCCAAACTGGGACAAATTCACAATCAGGATTTTCTTTGGCTAGATAATACAAGCCTCTTTTAAACGGTTGAAGTGGCAAATCATCATCCATCTTACGAGTTCCTTCAGGAAAGATAATTAGTGAATCATTGACTAATGCTTCGCTCATTTGTCGTATGGCTGCTTTGGGATCGTTGCTATTACGTTCAATCAGTAACATATTAAACACTTTATAGGCTAGAAAGCGGCGAATTGCGCCTTTCGTCCAATAATCTTTGCCTGCAACAGGACGGGTTTGCTTTCTCACTTCATAAGGTAATGAAATCCAAAGTAAGATAAAGTCCCCATGACTATTATGATTGGCAAAATAGATACGATGCCCTTCTGAAGACTGCTCAGTTATCGCTGCTTGAGGTCGAACACCTGTAATAAAAGAGGCAAAACGACACAATAAAAAATCGATTAATCTCGCGATCATATTTACTCCTATCACTCCGTCACTTCCGCTAATCCATTTTTTACTCGCTTAATACAAGTTGCAATGAGCAAGATAATCAGGATATTGGCTCCCCACCAGAAAAGTGAATGCAAGCTACCATTCACCGCATAGAGCAAACCGAGTACACCAAACACGAATGCACGATCACTTTTACCCATTGGGCCATCATAACGACGCGTTTTGCCTTGAACTTGTCCCAAGATGCCACATAACTCACTCAACGCCGCAAGCCAAATAATACTTGAGATTTGAATACCATCAAAAGGCGCGACAAAAGCAAAAGGAAGATAAAGTGCTGCATCTGAAACAACATCAGTGATCTCATTAAGATAGCCGCCTAATCGACTTTTTTGATTAAATTCACGTGCGAGCATGCCATCAATGGCATTCAACGCCATACGCAAAAACAACCAAATAGGGATAAGGAAGAAAAGAGAAGAAAATGTCGGAAATAGTGCGAGAACCACACCTAATAAAATAGAAAGTAAGCAGGCAATTAGCGTAACTTGATTTGCTGTTACGCCTTTTGCTGCTAATTGCCTAACTAAAGGCCGAAGTAAATTCTGAAATTTGGGTTTTAAGGCATAGATACTCATCTACCATCTCCTTGTTTTTATTAAAAAACATCAATATTTTTCCAATAACAGGACGGTATAGAGTATTACTCAAGTTTTTTATTCATCCATATAACCTAAACTTCTTAAGGCACGTTCATCATCCGCCCAGCCGGACTTCACTTTGACCCAAAGTTCAAGGTGTACTTTATTATCAAATAAGCGTTCCATGTCAGCACGCGCTTCCATACCAATGGTTTTAATTTTTTGTCCTTGAGCACCGATCACCATTTTCTTTTGACCTTCGCGCTCAACTAAAATCAAGCCATTGATTTCATAAGTACCACGCTCATTTACTTTAAATTGTTCAATTTCAACTGTTACAGAATAAGGTAGCTCTTCCCCTGTGAAACGCATTAATTTTTCACGGATAATTTCTGACGCCATAAAACGTTGTGAACGATCGGTCACGTAATCTTCAGGGAAGTGATGAACGCCTTTACGTAAGGACTGACGAACAATTTTCTCTAATTGATGGACATTATTACCACGTTGTGCAGATATCGGCACAATATGAGCAAAGTTAAACTTACTGCCTAAATCTGTAATGAATGGCAATAAATCATCTTTATTCTTAATATTATCAACTTTGTTGATAGCGAGTACAACTGGCGCTTTGGCATTACGTAATTTATTTAGCACCATTTCATCATCGGCATTCCAATGTGTGCCATCCACGACGAAAATAATAAGATCCACATCCCCAATCGCTGAGCTTGCTGCACGGTTCATTAAACGGTTAATCGCGCGTTTTTCTTCGATATGAAGCCCCGGCGTATCCACGTAAATCTCTTGATAGATACCTTCTGTTTTAATTCCCACAATACGATGACGCGTGGTTTGCGCCTTACGAGATGTAATCGAGATTTTTTGCCCTAAAATTTTATTTAACAGGGTGGATTTCCCTACATTTGGGCGCCCTACGATAGCGATAAAGCCACAATAGGTCTCTTGTTCTTGATTTAATTCAGTCATTTAATTTCCAATGTTTTTAAGATTTGTTCTGCAGCCGCTTGTTCTGCTTTACGGCGGCTAGAACCTTTTGCAATAAAAGTGCGGTCAA
>NZ_CALJRX010000152.1 GCF_937976265.1 uncultured Haemophilus sp. | reverse complement strand
TCAGGATTCTCTGGTAAATCGAAGAGTACGAGATGACAAGCAAATTGGAAGTTTCGTCCTTCAGAACCAATGCTAGAACTCAGTAAAACTTGTGCGCCATTTTCGGCATCAGCAAAATAAGCCGCCGCGCGATCTCGTTCAATGATTGACATTCTTTCATGGAAAACAGCACTACGAATGGCTTCTTTTTCTCGTAAAATTTGCTCAAGTTGAATGGCCGTTTGTGCTGTTTTACAAATGACTAAGATTTTTTCATTTCGGTGTGATTTTAGAAAATCAATTAACCAATGAATTTTTTCATCAGCCTCAGTCACATCAATCGTTACTTGGTGATAAATCCGATGTGGAAAACCTTTTACACCTTGGCGTGTATTGCGAAATAAAATACGGCTTGTGCCATGTCGGTCGATGAGATTTTGAATAAGTTCTTGTCGCGCAGCTTGTTTCTCCTCATCATTATGACAGGCTAAAGCCTTGAATAATGGTTCGACATCTTGCTCATTGAGTAAATCAGAAATATGATCTTTTTCGACCGCACTTAGTGGCTTCTCTGAAAGCAATGATTGCACGGCATCGGCCACAGGTTGATAATTTTCCTGTTCCTTCAAGAATGCTTGGTAATCATAAAAACGTTCAGGATCAAGCAAGCGTAATCGTGCAAAATGGCTTTCCAAACCTAGTTGTTCAGGCGTTGCAGTGAGTAATAAAACAGACGGAATAGCGTTCGCTAATTGTTCCACCAATAAATAAGCGGTACTTGGTGCATTTTCAGACCAAGCCAAATGATGCGCTTCATCGACAATTAAACAGTCAAATTCAGCTTCAATGGCTTGTTGTACGCGATGAGGATGTGCTTTCAACCAATCTAATGCACAGATAATTAAGCTTTCCGTGCTAAATGGATTGATGGCTTGTTCGGCAAAATCTTCACAACGTTCTTCATCAAATAATGAAAAATGTAAATTAAAACGACGAAGCATTTCGACAAGCCATTGATGTTGCAAGGTTTCCGGTACAATAATTAATACACGTTGTACTTTTTCAGCAAAAAGCTGGTTTTGCAAAATCATCCCCGCTTCAATGGTTTTACCTAACCCTACTTCATCCGCTAAGAGCACGCGAGGATTGACACGATTTCCTACCTCTTGCGCAATATGAAGTTGATGCGGAATTAAACCTGCACGATTGCCTCGTAAGCCACGCAAAGGCGATTGGAATTGAGCTTGTTGATGCAGAAGGGTTTGATAGCGCAACGCAAAATGTTCACTGCGATCAATTTGTGATGAAAAGAGGCGATCTTTTGCTTGGCTAAAAGAAATTATCGGAGAAAGTTCTTTTTCATTGACGATAACGTCTTCGCCTTGTGCATTTTTGACCAAATAAAATAAGAGACCATTCATTTCTTGAATATCAAGGACTTCACCTTGCCAACCTGCTTGGTGATGAAGTTGTTCCCCTTTATTCAATACAATTCGGGTTAATGGCGCTTGTGCCACCGCATAAATTCGGGTTTCATCCGTGGCAGGAAAGTGAAGGGTAACCGAGCGGAAATCTAAGGCGGTAATCATCCCTAATCCGAGGCTATTTTCTGTTTCGCTAATCCAACGCTGACCGATTGCAAATGACATCATCTTCCTCTTAATGAATCTCTTAAAATGGGGCGATATTGTAGTCTGATTATAAGGGAAAGCAAGGTATGGGCATCTAAAAGTATGAAAAATAAAGTGTGATTTTTCTCACAATAATTAAATTAAATGTCACCTAAGCTTTACTTTAAAAAAGTGCGGTGTAAAAATGACGTACTTTTTCATAAAACAGGAGTGTTCCATGAATTGGACAGAACGACTTAAAGAAGAATTTTTATCAGGTTGGAAGCCTTTTGAAGTGGCATGGGTAGTTATTTTCCTTGCCGCGCAAATTATTGCTTATGTTCTTGCACCGGATAGCCCATTAGGCATGATTTCGGGGATTGCAGGTATTCTCTGTGTAGTATTTGTGAGTAAAGGAAAAATTAGTAACTATTTCTTTGGGCTTATTTTTGCTTATACCTATTTTTATGTCTCCTGGGGAAGCAATTTTCTTGGTGAAATGAATACTGCGCTCTATGTATATATCCCATCACAATTTATCGGGTATTTCATGTGGAAACAAAACATGCAAAACGATAATGGTGGTGAAAGTGTAATTGCCAAAGCCTTGACGCCAAAAGGTTGGGCAATTTTGCTTGTGAGTGTTGGAATTGGTACCCTCTGTTTTGTACAGGCTTTAAAAGCAGCGGGTGGGAGTTCTACAACGCTAGATGGTTTAACCACAATTATCACTGTAGCGGCGCAATTATTGATGATTTTGCGTTATCGTGAGCAATGGTTATTATGGA
>NZ_CALJRX010000151.1 GCF_937976265.1 uncultured Haemophilus sp. | reverse complement strand
AAAAGTGCGGTCAAAATCAACCGCACTTTTTTATTATTTCAACAAATATGCACGTAATTGTGCAAAATCGTCATCCATTTCATCCGAAAGTAATGGCAATTTATTGTGTTTATCCAACGCTTCTGGCAATGGAAGATCGAGCGAAAGAATACGCTCCACAGACTCTTTAAATTTCGCAGGATGTGCCGTACATAAGAAAATACCGGTTTCATCCGCTTTAAGTTGGTCTTTCAATACTTGATAGGCGATCGCACCGTGTGGTTCACATAAATAACCTTTTGCGTACATCGCTTTTAAGGTTTCTTCTGTTTCGCCATCACTTAACATACCTGAACCTAAATCACTTAAATTCCAGCCATTGCGTTTAAATAACTCTTCTACACGTGGCCAGTTGTTCGGACGACTAACATCCATCGCATTAGAAAGCGTGGCGACAGTCGCTTTAGGTGCCCAGTTACCTGATTCTAAATAACGCGGCACGGTATCGTTCGCATTGGTTGAAGCAATAAAGCGTTTAATTGGTAAACCTAATGTTTTTGCGATTAATCCCGCAGTTAAGTTACCGAAGTTACCACTTGGTACAGAAACCACGACATTATCACGTTTTTCTTTTGGTAACTGCGCGACCGCTTCAAAGTAATAACAAACTTGCGCCAATAAACGGCTAATATTAATGGAGTTTGCTGAGTTTAAACCAATTGCTTGACGTAGTTCTGCATCATCAAACGCTTGTTTGACTAACGCTTGGCAGGCATCAAAATCGCCATTAATCGCAACAGTGCGGATATTTCCACCTAAAGTACAGAATAGTTTTTCTTGTAATGGGCTGATTTTGCCTTTCGGATATAAAATCACGACATTGATGTTTTCTAGTCCATAAAACGCATGAGCAACTGCCGCACCAGTATCCCCAGAGGTTGCAGTTAAAATGGTAATTTTGCCATCACCACGCACTGCTGCAAGTGCTTGTGCCATAAAACGACCACCAAAGTCTTTAAAGGCTAAGGTTGGACCATGGAACAATTCAAGGGCATAAATATTGTCTTCCACTTTTTCCAATGGAGCTGGGAACGTGAATGCATTTTTCACCATCGCATCTAATGTCGCCTTCGGTAATTCTTCACCAATTAATGCAGCAAGAATTTTTTGACTACGTTCAACCAATGGTAAGGCTAATAACTCATCAATATTGGTTAAAGCGGGGATCGTTTCTGGAAAGAACAAACCTTGATCTTTGCCAAGTCCTTGACGTACTGCTTGCGCAAAATTCACTTGTTCTTCAGGGTGTTTGATATTGTACAAATTCATTGTATATCCGTTAATTATAGAGTTTTAATAAAATGTTATTCCCCTCTTTAAAAAGAGGGGGGAAGCGATTAATTGCTTAACCTAGCTCTCTCGCGCCATCATTATCGACCTTACAAACGTGCACAAAGCCTTCATTGTTTTGTAAATAATGATTTTCTAAATAAGTCGCCAGTTTTGTTGCGGTTTGTAAATCAGGTGCGATGGAGAAAATCGTTGGGCCTGAGCCTGAAATTCCCATCGCTAAAGCACCTAAATCGCGAGTGGCCTGTTTCACCTCTGCGAAATTTGGTAATAAAGCTTCACGATAAGGTTCCGCAATCACATCTTTCATCATCATCGCTGCAAGGTTTTCTTGATGCGTGTGACATGCGTGCACAAAGCCACCTAAATGACGACCATGAGAAATCACATCTTGACGCGTGTAGCTTTTCGGTAAAATTGCGCGTGCTTCAGCGGTTGAAACCTCAATGCCTGGGTAAGCTAAGACCCAATACCAATTATCAAAAAATGGCAGTTTTTGGCAAATGTTACCGAGAGATTGTACCATAAATTGCACACCGCCTAAGTAACAAGGTGCCACATTATCATAATGGATCGAGCCTGAAATACGCCCCTCTAGCTCGCCCATCATTTCTAACAATTCCATTTTTGAAAATGGTTCATCGTGGAATTTATTCAATGCCACTAATGCAGCCACGATAGAGCACGCACTTGAACCCAATCCCGAACCAATCGGCATATTTTTCTCAAGGGTCAAACGCAATGGTTTGACTCTCACATTGCGTAATTTTAATTGCTCACTAAACAGCACATAGGCCTGATACACGATATTTTTTTGCGGCTCTTTTGGCAATTTACGCACAAAATAGCCCGCACTTTCGAGCTCAAAACCACTTGGAATAGACTCAATCTGTACGACATCACCTAATAATGAACCATCAATCGGTGAAATGGCTGCGCCTAATGTGTCAAACCCTACGCTAATATTTGCACTCGATGCCGGAGCATAAATTCTTAACATGTTA
>NZ_CALJRX010000150.1 GCF_937976265.1 uncultured Haemophilus sp. | reverse complement strand
AATCATCAGGCGCGAGAAAGACGACATCATTGGTTGCGACAAGCGGTAAATCATGGGCTTCAGCAAGTTTTAATGCTGCTTGAATATAACGTTCTTCATCAGGACGACCTGTTCGGGAAAGAGAAAGGTAGAAATGGTCAGGAAAAAATTCTTGATAAAAACTGACCGCACTTTCCGCTTCAGAGATATTTTCTTTAAGGAGTTTTTTCGCGATATCGCCTTGTGTGCCACCCGATAAAACAATTACACCTTCACGGTGTTCAATCAACCATTCTTGGTCAATATAAGGCAAATCCACATAGCCGCGTTGATAGGCTTTTGAAAGCAGTAATGTGATGTTTTTATAGCCTTCATTGTTCTTGGCAAGTAAAGTGAGCGTGAATAATTCCTCACCGCACAACTCGCTTTTAACATGAACATCTGCACCAATAATCGGTTTAATCCCCGAAGAAAGGGTTTCACCATAAAAACGCACCACACCACAAAAATTGGTGAAATCCGTTAATGCCAACGCGACCATATTATTTGCGGCACACGCTTTGACCAATGGTTTCACTTTTACGATACCATCAATCATTGAAAAATCAGTGTGCGTACGAAGATGTACAAAACGCGGTTGAGTTGACATTAACAATCCCTATGTTGATAGTTAAAACGAATAAATTAAGCTTTTTTAATATCTATTCTAGCTAAGCCTTCTTTAAAAGCTAATCCATAACGTCTTGGTATTGACGCTTCAAATCTACCATTCTCTACTGTAGCTTCATAGCTGCAAACTTTAAATTCAGGCACACGAATAAAAGAATAATCGACATTGACCATAGGGGATATTTTTGAATATAACGTCCATCTTACTTTGCTCCCTTCTTCAAGAGAGGTTTTTGCATCAAAACTGCTTGCCCCCTCGCAATGCGCAATTTGGTAATTAGAATAAAACGCCCCAGGGAAAGGTTTTGCATCACAGAAATTAAATACTCTATCATGTGCGAATACATCTTGGCGAATATAGCCCCACAACTCCTCAGCAAGAAAATCCTGATCGGCAAAATGACGAGAATCGTAGCCCTTATCAACAAAACGTTGAATTCTCGCTTCCATATCAGGCACAGCACCGGCTTTTGCTCCCCACATTCCAGCCAAAATAAGTGCTGTATGGGAACCTGAATCACGCATCGTATGGAATGAACGACCACTTTCAATCCATTCAGCTACGGCCTCAGCTTCTCGGTGAGAGACCACGGAGTCAGCATCACGGAAGATAACATACTCAGCTTCTGAATCATTAATTGCAAGAAAACGCCACATTGCACCAGGCCATTTATCCACAGGTGAAGTGACATATACCACTTCAGCACCATTATTTTTTAATCGTTGAATCGCTTCAGGAGGAACTGAATCATCTACATAAAAACGGCATATCCAGTCAGGGAATAACATGGGAGATACTTGTGTATTTAATATCGCCGGCTCAACATATTTAGAATTATTTCCGAATAAAGAAAATGAGATAATTCGTTTACCATTTTTAGGTGCAGGCACAGGAACCATTTCCCGTGTTGGAGCTGGAATTTTTTTATCCTTAAGCTCAAGCGCTAAATTGCCATAAAAACCTGAACGTTCCCAGTTACCTATTCCACCATAAGCATGTGCTAACAAATCTAAAGCTGGAATATATTGAGCATCTAATTCTAATGTTTTTAATTCTGCCTCAACGGCTTCTTCCCATTTTAATTCTTGCAAATAAACATAAGCAATTTTATGGGAGTATTCAGGGTTATTAGGATCAATTAAGCAAAGTGCTTCAGCCAGCGTCAATGCTTTGTCGTATTCTTTATTTTCGAGTAAAGAAATGTAGGCTCTTTCTAGAGCTCTTTGTTCACTAATATTGGCCATAATAAAATTAGTTATTGGTTATTGGTTATTGGTTATTTTTATAATTATTACGCCGGAACTATAAAAGCACCGGCGTAACAAAATTTTATATTCAAGTTTTATTATTTTCTTGCCAATGGTGGCACGAAAGTTAAACCTAAATCCCAAGGTTGTTCAATCCAAGTATTTTGTGGAATATCAATCACGTAATCATCCACTAACTCAGCACCTGCAGGTTTTGCGAATACGGTGACGAATTTCGCTTTCGGATACATTTCACGAATTGCACGAGCGGTATTGCCGGTATCCACTAAATCGTCTACCACGATCATTCCTTCACCATCACCATCTGCGCGGTGTAATACTTTTAATGCACCTTGTTCATCATGGTCATAACTAGCGATACACACGGTTTCTACGAAACGAATATTTAATTCGCGAGCAAGTACCGCTGCTGGGAATAAACCACCGCGGCTTACTGCAATAATACCTTTCCACTGAGTGGCAGGAAGTAAACGTTCCGCTAATTTACGGGCATGCATTTGGAACATATCCCAAGTGACAACATATTTTTCGCTCATAACAAATACCTTAAACTTTGTCGCTAAATAAAAAAATTGCGGAATTTTAACCTGAAATGGCGTTTTATGCTATGATTTCCGCAAAAATTTTAATGAAAAAAGGAGTTCATTATGTCAGAAATTACCACATTACAACCGCAATTACTTTGGAAATGGTTTGATCAAATTTGTGCGATTCCACATCCTTCTCATCACGAAGATGCGCTCGCCACTTTTATTGTCAACTGGGCGAAAGAAAAACAATTTTTTGCAGAACGTGATGAAGCCGGCAACGTATTAATTCGTAAACCTGCTACGGCAGGAATGGAGAACAGCCAACCTGTTGTATTACAAGCGCACTTAGATATGGTGCCGCAAGCGAATGAAGGCAATCCACACAACTTCGCTCAAGACCCAATTCGCCCTTATATTGATGGGGATTGGGTAAAAGCACAAGGTACGACACTTGGCGCAGATAACGGTATCGGTTTAGCCTCGACCTTAGCGGTATTAGAAAGTACCGATATTGCACATCCACCACTTGAAGTGTTACTCACCATGACTGAAGAAACCGGCATGGATGGTGCCGTACACCTTCGCCGTAACTGGTTAAAATCGGAAATCTTAATTAATACCGACACCGAAGAAATCGGTGAAATCTATATTGGTTGTGCTGGTGGAGTGAATGCTAATGTTGAGCTACCAGTTCACCGTGAAAACAATCCATTCAGCCACACCTTACAAATTAACTTAAAAGGTCTACGCGGTGGTCATTCAGGCTGTGATATTCACACCACACGTGCAAATGCAATTAAAGTATTGGCGCGTTTATTGGCAAAACTCTCACAAAATCAACCGCACTTTGCCCTTGCAGAAATTCGTGGTGGCTCAATTCGTAATGCGATTCCACGTGAAGCAGCTGCAACCATTTGTTTCAATCATGATGTAGAAAGCGTAAAAAGTGCGGTCAAAAATTTTGAAGTTTTATTGAAAGAAGAGCTTGCTATCGCTGAGCCAAACTTAACCTTAACCGCTGAGCAAGTTGAAAATCCACAACAAACCTTCACGCTTGAAAGCACTAAAAATGTGATTAATTTGCTGAACGTCTTACCAAATGGCGTAATCCGCAACAGTGATGTAATCAAAAATGTCGTGGAAAGTTCGTTGAGCATTGGTGTATTAAAAACCCTTGAAGACAAAATCGAAGGTACCATTCTTATTCGCTCGCTTATTGAAAGTGGTAAGGAGTATGTAGAAGAAACTTTAAGCTCACTCGCTGAACTCACTGGTGCAACGGTCGAATTCTCAGGTTCTTACCCTGGTTGGAAACCGGTAAACGATACAGCAATTTTAGCCTTAATGAAAAAACATTATGCAGAAGTGCTTGGCAAAGAGCCTGAGATTAAAGTGATTCATGCGGGTCTTGAATGTGGCTTATTGAAAGAACATTATCCGAATATTGAGATGATTTCTGTAGGACCAACTATTCGTAATGCGCATTCGCCTGATGAAAAAGTCCAAATCTCAACAGTACAAACTTACTGGGAATTACTCACTAAAGTCTTAGCGGATATTAAATAATTTACGAATAAAAAGGGCTAAATATTAAATTTAGCCCTTTATTTTTTATCTTTTATAAACGACGTAATGCTTCGATACGTTTTTCAAGCGGAGGGTGACTCATAAAAAGTTCGCTACGTTTGCCGTTAATCATAAAGGCATTAAGCGAACCTTCCATCTCTTGCGGCTCATGAATTTGTTGTAAACGTTGCAATGCCGCAATCATTTTTTCTTTACCGACAAGTTGTGCAGAGCCTGCATCTGCGCGGTATTCGCGATAGCGTGAGAACCACATCGCGATAATGCTCGCTAAAATACCAAACAAGATTTCTAACACCATTGAGACTAAGAAGTAAATACCTGAGCTACGACTTTCTTCACCACCATTACGAGAGCTTGCTACTACATTGGCAATCACACGAGATAAGAAAATTACAAAGGTATTCAATACGCCTTGCAATAAGGTCATGGTCACCATATCGCCATTTGCAATGTGTGAGACCTCGTGAGCCAATACCGCCTCAGCCTCTTCTTCCGTCATGGAATTTAGTAAACCCGTACTAATCGCCACTAAAGAATTGTTTTTAGTTGCCCCCGTCGCAAAAGCATTCGCATCATTAGAATGATAAATCGCGACATCTGGCATTGGAATACCCGCTTGTTGCGCTTGACGACGTACCGTTTCAACCAACCAACGTTCCGCTTGATTACGCGGTTCAGTGATCACTTCCGCGCCCACAGAGCGCAATGCCATGGTTTTTGATAAAAATAACGAAATCAATGACCCGGCAAAACCGAAAAGCATTGCCATAATTAAAATGCCACCTGTACTATTTCCTGCAATACCGGTCACATTTAAAATAATCCCTAACACAAGCATCACAGCAAAGTTAGTGGCTAAAAATAAAAGGATTCGCATCATAATAAAGTTCCTCAATAAAATAGAAAGTAAACACTGCAATAATGGAGAATTTTTTGCAAAATTCAAGGCTAAACAAATAATTTATTGTAAATCTTCTAAGGTATTAAAATTTACAAATCGTCCTTCTTGTTCGTCAAATTGGACAGCAACCGCGCCATTTTTGTTCATAAATTGTAATAAACGACGTTCACCTTCGTTTAAATAAGCGCGTAACTTCTCTTTAAGCTGAACGGACATCAAACAAAATGTCGGGTGTTCACGCTCTTTATCTTTTGCATAAGCCATTAAAGTGCGGTCATTTTCAACCGCACTTTTTAGTTTTTCTAATAAGTTTTGTGGAAAATACGGGCTATCACAAGGCACAAAAAGTACAAAATCCGTTTTAGCTTGTTCGAGTGCGGTTAACATCCCGCTCAATGGCCCCTGAAAATCAGGCAATTCATCTGAAAATACAGGAAAACCCCATTGTGCATATTCCGCATGGTGACGATTAGCATTAATTGAAATATCAACCACTTGAGGTTGTAAGCGATCAATCACATAGCTAATTAATGGTTTACTTTGTAAAAGCTGCAAGCCTTTATCCGCACCATTCATCCTCCGCGCTTTTCCTCCCGCCAAAATAACCGCACTTATTGTGTATTTCATATTTTCTTATTGCCTTATTTGAAGTATGATCTAGCCTTATTTTTCTCCATTTAAAAGGAAATAGCAATGAAATGTAAGCGTTTAAATGAAGTATTGGAACTTTTACAACCTTATTGGTCTAAAGACCCAGATCTGAGCTTGCTACAAATTTTGCAAAAAATTGCTGATGAAGCAGGATTTGATAAACCGGTAGCAGAATTATCTGATGAAATTATTATTTATCATTTAAAAATGCACGGCACAGATAAATTTGAGCCAATCCCAGGCATCAAAAAAGATTATGAAGAAGATTTTAAAACCGCATTGCTAAAAGCGCGCGGAATTATTAAATAAGGAAAACAAATGAAAAAAATTTTATTTTTACTCGGTGCTTTATTTTCATTTAATGCATTCGCAGCCAACCTAGAAGAAGGCAAACAATACGTTCAAGTGAGTCAAACGGCTTCCGCACAACCAGAAGTGATTGAATTTTTCTCTTTCTACTGCCCGCATTGCTATGCCTTTGAAATGGAATACCACATTCCAAAACAAGTTGCAGAAGGCTTACCACAAGGCACTGAATTTAAACAATATCACGTCAACTTCTTAGGTCGTCAATCTGAAAACCTCACTCGTGCATGGGCATTAGCGATGGCACTTGGTGCAGAAAGCAAAGTGAAAGCGCCTTTATTTGAAGCGGCACAACAAGATAAATTAAGCTCAATGGATGATATTCGCAAAATCTTCCTTGATAACGGCATCACCGCTGAACAATTTGATAACAACATCAACAGCTTTGCTGTAAACGGTTTAGTGAATAAACAAGTAAATGCAGCGGAACAGTTTCAAGTACGTGGCGTACCTGATTTCTATGTCAATGGCAAATACCGTGTAAACCCTGAAGGCTTAAATTACGACGATTTCGTCAAAGATTATGTAGAAACCGTGAAAGGTTTATTGCAAAAATAAAAAAAAATTGGTTTAATGCCTGCCGTTTTTAAATATAAAGAAGAGAGATGATTATGGCTGCTAGTTTCAGTGTTACTCGTCGTTTTTTTGACGACAAAAACTACCCACGCGGATTTTCCCGTCACGGTGATTATACAATCAAAGAATCCCAAGTATTAGAGCAATATGGCCAAGCGTTTAAAGCATTAGATTCAGGCGAGCGTAAGCCAGCGACAAAAGAAGAAA
>NZ_CALJRX010000149.1 GCF_937976265.1 uncultured Haemophilus sp. | reverse complement strand
TCCACCACCACATTCATATTAATGGTGATGCCTTCCTTTGGTGTGTCCAATTGAATGGTTGGCGTGCAAGCCGTGAGTGTAAACATTGCTGCTAAAATAAAAAAGTGCGGTTGAAATTTAAGGTGTTTTATCATTTGTCTTTGTCTAATTGCTTATAAAGTTTATATTGCAGATTTTGTTCAAATTGCGAGCCATAGTCAATCATATTCCACAATTCAAACATATTTTCTTGGTGTGTATAATTTAACGTTATCGGATTATTGGTTCGCTTAGTTGGATTAAATCCGCTAATACTCGCACGCAATGTCATTTGGCCTTTCGGATCGAGCGTCACCGCCGCGTGGGAATTTTGTAGTTCAATTTCTTTTAATAAATCCACCAAAATATTTTCTGTCCAACCGCCTTTTTTCAGCCCTTTCACCATTTCATCGGTTAATTTGATGGAGACATTCCCCACTTGTTCCAATGTGCCATTACAAATCAAACATTCCTTGTGACCAAGCCAAAATGGCATGGTCGCATTGACGCGACCGGTTAAGGTTACTTGATTGTATTGTGCTAAAGCTAATACTTGGGCTAAATCAATATTGGTGAAAGAAAGCGTCGCCATTTTGCTTTGTGGAAAACTGAGCTGAGGCACCGTTAATACACCATCGAATAAAGAAAGTTTCACATTTCTCAAGGTAAGCGGATTTTTCATGGTGTTTGGATAACGCCCAAACAAATCCAATTCCCCATTTGCAACGGAAAGCGCACCATAGCGAATATTTTGAGTCGAAATATGGATCGGTTTACCCGAAGCCACTTGCAATGCCGAGTTTTCATAATTCATCGGGAAGCGAATGTTCAAGCCATAAATCTCGCCATCTGGCATAGTGATTTTGCCATTTTTAAGATTCAGCTCCCCCTTCATCTTCACGCCATTGTCATTGATTGCAAATTCACTCTGCCCTTTAATGCTGCCCTCATGAATTATCCAATTCCATTGTTGAGGGAAAAGTGATTGGAATACTTTTGCAGATTGTTCTTTCCAGCTGATTTTGCCTGAAAGTGCGGTATTCTGATACACGGCGGATACATCCAACGGACCAAGTTCACCCGCTTTTAAATCCCCAGCCAAATTAAAATGATTGATGCTTTCTCCTTCAATACCTAAACTGAAAATCGGCGAAACAAAGCGGCCGCCATAAGCCAGTTCAATCCAATCTGTTTTCGCTTGCAATAAACCTCGAATATGCTCTTCTTCATAATCCCAGCGGAGTCGATCTTTAAGTTCCAACGAAAGTGGTGCCATTTTTACCTCTTTCATTTTGACTTCTTTGGAGTGAGCAGAAAGTTGATTTAATTCAATATGATCGGCCTCCCAAAATCCTTTCCCTTCCATTTTGACTGGCGTATTTAAAGATTTCCAGTTTGCACTGCCATTGATTGTCCAATCCCAACGGTTTGTCGCTTGTTTTTCCACTGACTTCAACTTATGTTCTTCATCCCGCAAGTCAAACACAGTTTTAATACCCGCAATAAACTCGTAGGCGTTTCCGTCTAATTTTAGATTGAGATTTTCAAACTGCGGAGTTGTGCCATTCAACGTTGCCTGCAAACGCCCTTCTAAGCCATAACGACCGATAATAATGTCATCTAACGGTAAACGAACATGTAATTTGGTATCTGGTTGCACAGTATCCATTTTAAAAACCGACCCCGGATAAAAATACACCATTGGATGCGTAAAAATCCCGCCGAGATGATAAGTTAAATTAGTGAGTGCCACGGTAGCGTTATAACGTAAATCCCCGCGTGTTTTCAGCTCGAAATCCAATTCATTATTGTCATCGCCACCGCCGATTTCACCATTTTTACCTGAAATCACGATCTCCCCTTTACCAAACTCACCAAAGGTTTGCACGATCACGTTCATATCAATGCTTAACGGCAACAAGCCTTCTGCAGCACGGTGAATAGATAATCCAAGGAAGCCTTTAATCGGTTGATAACTGTCGAAGGTCCAATAAAATTTCCCCCATGAAATATCTAAGCCGTCTTTAGTGAATACAAAAGGCACATCCAACAATGGTGAATTAGCCGTTAAATCCTGAGCATTTAACTGGCCATCCGCCCCTTGCCACGACACTTTTGCCTCGCCTTTTTTGACGGCTAGTTCTGGGTTATTCCAGTTAAATAAGACATTACCTTGTTGAGGGAGTTGAGAAAGATCAGGAGCAAAATTCGCCGAGAAATGAAGATCGTAGGTTTTATCTCCCGCTTGTTTGATGTCGGTACTGCCCGCCCATTGGAAAATGCCATCTTGTGGTGTGACAGTAGATTGATGATGCAGCTCAAGCCCGTCATTATTGGCTTGAGCTTCGAGTGCTAATTGGTTGCCGTTATAGTTTGCGTCTAACGCCCAATCAGCCGATAAAAAAGGCTGCAAAGCGGCTTGTTTCAGTGCCTCGGTATTCATTAATTGAAAGTGTTTAATTTTGACATCAGAAATAGGTAATGCAGCCCAAAGTGCGGTCAAATTTGGCGGTGTTTTTTCGGTATTATCACTGGGTAAATGGGTTAAACAATCATAATTCAAGCTCGCCTTTTCAACATCAAGACTACGCGTATTCCACCAAGTCACCTGAGTATTATTCAGGTTCACAAGCGTACATTGGTCGGTTTTCACTTTTAGCTCTGGCAGCGTTAAACCTGTTGTTTCCCATTGCCAATCATCGGCTAATTCAATGTGATAATGCGGTGCTAAAAAATGATTTGCAAGTTGTTCCACACGTTTCGGGGTCGCAAAAACGCATACTAAGCCAACGCTTACTACGATCAACAGCAACAAAATAATCAAAGCCCACAGGCAACGCTTTCGCATAGATTCCCCAATTACGCGATTAATCAATAAATAGAGGCGTATTCTATCCTATCTCGCCCCAAATAGCTCAACCAACTTATCTCCAAAGAAATAAAATACTAATCCAAAGGCGACAATAATTAACCCGATGAGTTTTGTGATGTTCACTTCTCGAACCGGCATACCGATAAGACCAAAATGATCGATAGTTGTTGCCATAATTAATTGTCCGACAATGATAAAAAATAACATCGCGGTGATGCCTAATTTCGGTGCAAGTAGAACCGTTGTGAAGACGACGATAGCACCAAGTACCCCACCAATTAATTTCCACCAAGGTTGTGATGGAATCGTGGATAAGTTGCCCCATAAATCAGTTTTAGCCAATGCGATAAAAAAGAGAAAAATCGTGCCTACCGCAAAAGAAATAAAGGTAGCAATCACTGCTTCGCCACTCATGGCTTTCGCCAATTGCGTATTAATCGCTGATTGCGTCGCGAGTGCTACGCCTGCCGCTAAAGCGACGATGAGATAAACAAAAAACATCGAAACTCCCAACATAAAATTTGGTTTATTTTAACCTTTTCTAATTTGCCGTGAAATGCTTTCTATTCGGCAAAATCGTCCCAAAATCAACCGCACTTTGTACTTAATTCACAAATACCTCAAAAGTTGTAAGTCATCTTACCTGTTTATTTGATCTTGATCACTATTTGACTATTCTTTATTTGACGCTAATCTTCAAATCCATACACTAAACTCCATTCGGAGCAATCGTTTGTGCAATGCGTATTGAAAGCAAAATAGACTGATTTTATCAACTCAATGGGAGGAATATCCATGACCCACATTATCGTTGCAACGCACGGTAAGTTTTCTGAAGAAATCGTCAATTCCGCCGCTATGGTGTATGGCGAAGATGAAAACTGCCATGTCGTGACTTTCTTACCGGGGGAAGGTGGTGAGCATTTAATCGAGAAATACAATGCGATTATTGCTACGCTGCCTGAAAATGAACCGGTGCTCTTTCTGGTCGATTTATTTGGTGGTAGCCCATACAACGCGGCAAGCCGAGTCGCCAGTGAAAGGGATAATACCGATATCGTCACCGGCATTAATCTACCGATGTTGCTAGAAGTACTTGATGCCAAAGATGGCGCCAGCTTAGATGAATTGGTAGAAACCGCGAAAGAAGTCGGGGTCGCTGCGGTGAAATCCTTCCGTCAACCTAAAGAAAGCAAGCCTGCTCCAACGCCCGCAGCTAAACCGGCTGAAGCACCAAAAACCTCTCCAAATCCAACCGCACTTTCTGGCAATATGAACATTTCCTTGTTGCGTATTGATAGCCGTTTAATCCATGGTCAAGTGGCGACCTCTTGGGCGAAAGCAGTGAAATGTGAAGCGATTTTTGCGGTAAATGATGATGTAGCGAATGATCCACTTCGTCGTGATCTATTACTCCAAATCGCGCCTGAACATTTAAAAGCTTATGTGATTCCTGTGGAAAAAGCCATTAAGGTGTATCACAACCCGAAATATGCGGGCAAAAACATTCTTTGGTTGGTAACCAACCCAACAGATATCGTGCGCTTAATCGAAGGTGGCGTGAAAATTGATAAAGTCAACGTAGGCGGTATGACGTTCCGTGAAGGCGATAAGATGCTTTCCCAAGCAGTTGCTGTCAACCCAACAGATGTGGCGGCATTTAAACAGCTTTTAGATAAAGGCGTGGAATTAAGCTTACAACAAGTGGCGAGCAGCCCGAAATCAATGCTCACGCACAAAGAGCTTGATGCGATTCAATTTTAATTACGAGGACAATTCATTATGACAACAATGGAAATTATTTTAGTCACGCTCGTTGCCGCCATTTGCGGTATGGGGAGTGTATTGGACGAACGTCAAACTCATCGTCCTTTAGTTGCTTGTACCTTAATCGGCTTAGTATTAGGTGATTTAGAAACCGGTATTATTGTCGGTGGTACCCTTGAATTAGTGGCATTAGGCTGGATGAACGTGGGTGCGGCAATGGCACCGGATGCAGCATTAGCCAGTGTGATTGCAACGATCCTCGTCATCAAAGGCGGCCAAGATAAAGGGAGCGCATTAGCGATTGCGATTCCGGTAGCGGCGGCAGGTCAAGTATTAACCATCTTCGTGCGTACTTTAACCATCTTCCTTCAACACAAAGCCGATGATTTTGCCGCAAAAGCGAACTTCCGCGGCATTGAATTCTGTCACTTTAGCGGTCTTGCATTACAAGCCTTACGTGTGGCGATTCCAACCTTCTTCGTTGCCTTAGTAGCAGGTACAGATACGGTGACCGAAGCATTAAACGCCATTCCAGAAGTGGTCACTCGCGGTTTACAAATCGCCGGTGGCTTTATCGTGGTCGTCGGTTATGCAATGGTCATCAATATGATGCGTGCAGGCGCATTAATGCCATTCTTCTTCCTAGGTTTCGTAATCGCCTCTTTCACCAATTACAACCTTGTCGGTCTCGGTATTTTAGGCACATGCTTAGCGATGATTTACATTCAATTAAACCCACGTTTCCATCAATCTACTGCCCCACAAGCAGTTGCAAAACGTGAATTAGCTGACGATGAACTTGAAGGACTATAAGGAAGAAATTATGACTGAACAAACTAAAAAATCATTAACAAAAGGCGATATTCGTAGCACTTATTGGCGTTCAACTTTCTTGCTAGGTTCCTTCAACTTTGAACGTATGCAAGCCATGGGTTTCTGTGTATCGATGATCCCAGCCATTAAACGTCTTTACAGCAAAAAAGAAGATCAAGCGGCAGCATTAAAACGCCACTTAGAATTCTTTAATACCCAACCTTGGGTGGCCTCATCTATCATCGGTGTAACCGCCGCGATGGAACAAGAACGCGCGAATGGCAACGATATTGATGACTCCGCAATCAGCGGGGTGAAAGTCGGTTTAATGGGACCATTAGCCGGTGTGGGTGACCCAATTTTTTGGGGGACATTACGTCCTGTACTCGCGGCTCTTGGTGCGGGCTTAGCCCTTACCGGTAGCCTTTTAGGGCCATTACTTTTCTTCATTGGTATCAACCTTTGCCGCGGTTTAACCCGTTGGTATGGCTTTAAATATGGTTATGAAAAAGGTACCAGCATCGTTAATGATATGGGCGGCGGCCGCTTACAAAAATTGACGCAGGGGGCGTCTATCCTCGGTCTCTTTGTCATGGGCTCACTGGTATCGAAATGGACGAGTATTAATATTCCATTAGAACTTTCCCGCTATAAAAACCAAATGGGCGAAGAAGTGGTGACCACCGTACAAAGCGTGTTAAACGACCTTCTCCCTGGCCTCGCCGCGTTAGGTTTAACTTTCTTATGTATGTATTTATTACGTAAAAAAGTCAACGCCATGTACATCATCTTCGCCTTATTCGGCGTGGGTATTTTAGGCTATCATTTTGGTGTGTTAGCGTAATATATTATGATATTGCCTTCCCTCTTTCACTTGAGGGAAGGCAAATTTTTAGCATGACATATAAATCCTATGAACCTGAAAGATCTCATCAAGCCACCACCGGCTGAAGGCTATATCAAAAATTCATCCAATTTAGTGACCGCACTTTTTGTTCTGGCGGGCATTCTTTATTACCCCACTAATAGCTATGGTGCCGTCATCGCTTTAATTGCCGCATTAATTGTATTAATCGGACAAAAAATGCTGATTGCTCAAACCAATAAAGACTTCACCGAAATGCAGTTAGCCGAGAAGCAATTCCAAGAAACCCAAAATAGCGATTACCTCCGCTTTATTGAAGCACGCGCCACCCAAATGTTGCGCGACAACAAAGTCCTTTCTGAAAAAGGCAAAAAAGAGTTGGAGAGATTACT
>NZ_CALJRX010000148.1 GCF_937976265.1 uncultured Haemophilus sp. | reverse complement strand
ATCAACTTTCTGTTCAATTAGAACTTCAAGCTGACTGTTTCGCCGGTGTTTGGGCGAGCCAAGCGGTGAAAAGTGGTTTATTTGAACGCGGTGATGAAGAAAAAGCATTTAATGCAGCAGAAGCGGTGGGCGATGACCGTTTACAAAAACGCAGCCAAGGTTATGTGGTACCGGATAGTTTCACTCACGGTACATCTGCACAGCGTCTAGAATGGTTCAGAAAAGGCTTACAAAGCGCTGATCCTTCTGTATGTAATACCTTTAACCAATAAGATCTTTAAGGCTGATTAATATCAGCCTTTTTTATTTCTGTTCATTTAAACATAAAAAAGAGCGGTCAATTTTGACCGCTCTTTTCTTCATGATGTTAAGCTTACGCGAACTGACGTACTTCGCCGTTACCCGCTACGTTTTCCACACAACGTGGACAAAGTGTAGGATGTTCAGGATTCACGCCGATTTTGTCAGAATAATGCCAACAACGTGGACATTTTTCACCGTTAGAACGTGCTACGCTTACGGCAATTCCCTCTAACTCACCCGCAGCCACATCCGCAGGTTTGTCTGCTAATGCTTTCACTTCTGCTTTTGAGGTAATTAACACGAAACGTAATTCATTGCCTAATTGTTCTAACAATGCACGATATTCATCGTTAGCATAAACCGTGACTTCTGCTTCTAAACCACCACCGATCACTTTATCGTTACGGGCGATTTCTAATACACGGTTCACTTCAGAACGAACTTTAATGAGTTGTTGCCAGTAAGCATCATCTAATTTTTCATTCTCGCCTAAGCCAAATAAGCCTTCGTAGAATTCTTCAGTGAAGACGAATTCTGCACGAGCAGTCGCTGTTTGTGGCAAGTAGCCCCAAATTTCATCTGCCGTGAATGACAGGATTGGTGCCATCCAACGTACTAAAGCTTCCGCAATGTGCCATAACGCTGTTTGGCAGCTACGACGCGCAAGGCTGTCTGCTTTGGTGGTATATTGACGGTCTTTGATAATATCAAGATAGAACGAGCCCATTTCCACAGAACAGAAACGCATTAAACGTTGTACTACTGTATGGAATTGATAGTTATCGTACGCCTCTTTGATTTCTTTTTGTGCATCTAACGCACAAGCTACCGCCCAACGATCCAAGCTAATCATGTCTTCCGGTTTAACCGCATCACGTTGCGGATCAAAACCATTCAAGTTCGCTAATAAGAAACGCGCGGTGTTACGAATACGACGATAGCTGTCCGCGGCACGTTTTAAAATTTCATCAGAAACGGTCATTTCACCGGTATAGTCGGTAGATGCCACCCATAAACGTAAAATGTCACCACCGAATTTATCCATGACTTCTTGTGGTGTCACGATGTTACCGATAGATTTTGACATCTTACGGCCTTGTCCATCCACGGTGAAGCCATGAGTTAATACTTGTTTGTATGGTGCTTTGTTGTCTGTTGCCGTAGAAAGCATTAAAGAAGACATAAACCAACCACGGTGTTGGTCAGAACCTTCTAAATACATATCGATATCTTGACCGTTAAATTCCGGGCGATGCGCGACAACAGAAGAATAGGTTGATCCTGAGTCAAACCACACATCAAGAGTATCAGGCACTTTGCGATAGGTTTCTGCGTCCGCACCTAATAATTCTTTTTCGTCTAAATCCCACCATGCTTGAATACCGGCTTTCTCTACACGTTTCGCCACTTCTTCAAGTAACTCTAAAGTACGCGGATGAAGTTCTTCGGTTTCTTTGTGCACGAATAAGGTCATCGGCACGCCCCAAGTACGTTGACGGGAAATACACCAGTCAGGGCGGTTTTCAACCATTTTCTCGATACGCGCTTGACCCCAATCTGGAATCCAACGTACACCTTTGATTTCGCCTAATGCTTGTTGGCGTAAACCCTTTGTTTCCATGCCGATAAACCATTGTGGTGTCGCACGGAAAATAATCGGGGTTTTGTGACGCCAGCAGTGTGGATAGCTGTGTTTGATTTTCTCAACTTTTAATAAGTTGCCCACTTCTTGTAATTTTTCAACAACCAATGGATTGGCTTCAAATACACCTTTGCCTGCAAAGAATTCAGTCGTTGAAATAAATTTACCGTCATTCGATACAAGACCCGCCATCGGTAAATCATATTGTTTACCCACGACAAAGTCGTCTAAACCATGATCCGGTGCGGTATGTACTAAACCTGTACCGCCATCAGTGGTCACGTGATCACCTAAAATCACCGGCACAGTGAAATCATAGAACGGATGGTTAAAGCGTACTAACTCAAGCGCCTGACCTTTTACTGAACCTAAAACTTCAACTTGTTCTACGCCCACGGCTTTCGCTACGGATTCAACTAATTCAGCGGCTAAAATCACACGCTCATCGCCAAGTTGTACTAAGTTGTATTCTAAGTCTGCATTTACCGCAATCGCACGGTTAGATGGCATTGTCCAAGGTGTGGTTGTCCAAATCACCGCAGATAATTTGCCATGGCCTTTGCCTACTGCGTTAAATTTCTCTTCAATTTCAA
>NZ_CALJRX010000147.1 GCF_937976265.1 uncultured Haemophilus sp. | reverse complement strand
TTGGCTCTTCTTTGAACTCAGCAGAATTCAATAACGCACGAACTTTATCAACAATATGATTGATTGCTTCGTCCGATTGTTTTTTTACTGCTTTTGGCGGCTCTGCAGATTCAACTTTTGGTTGAGATGCTTCGATTGTTTTTTCCGTTAAAACAGGTTCAGAATGCACCGCACTTTTTGCATTTTCAGCTGATACATCTGATTCAAAGAAATCAACCTTGCTTGTTGCGTGAGCGGGTAAATTCAACAAACGGCGAAGAATATCAGACGCACTTTCTCCAATAGACTGAGTTTGTGCCGCAATGTATTGATATAATTCTTCATCAACTTCAATTATCTTCATTTTTTTCTCTCCGTTTGCTAAAATTTTCACCCATTATAACGATTTCTAACCAAATTCTCACGCAAAATCTATGTCATCTTCCCAATTATTAAACTATCAATTTCATCAAACAAAACAAGCAATTAATTCGCCTACTTTAGTTTTCATTCATGGCTTGTTTGGGGATATGAATAATCTTGGTGTCATCGCGCGTGCATTTAGCGATAACTATAATATTTTGCGCGTAGATCTACGTAATCATGGGCATAGTTTTCATTCAGAAACAATGAATTACGACGTCATGGCTGATGATGTATGGCAACTTATCGATTATCTTCAATTAGATAAAGTGATCTTAATTGGTCATTCAATGGGCGGAAAAACGGCCATGAAAATGACCGCACTTCAACCACAGCGTGTGGAAAAATTAGTTGTCATTGATATTGCTCCAGTCGCAAATAGCAGTGCGGGACATGATGATGTGTTTCGTGGTTTATTTGCTGTGAAAAAAGCTCAGCCACAAACTCGTCAACAAGCTAAGCCTATTTTAGAAACTGAAATTGATGATCCGAGTGTCGTGCAATTTATGTTGAAGTCTTTTGAACCGACTTCAAGTGAATATTTTCGTTTCAATTTGACCGCACTTTTTGAACATTATGCAGAGCTAATGGATTGGCAAGAGGTCTCCGTTAATACGCCTACACTCTTCATCAAAGGTGGGCTTTCATCTTATATTAAACCTGAATATACAGAAACCATTCTAAAACAATTCCCGAATGCGACCTCTTTCACTATCAATGGTTGTGGGCACTGGGTTCATGCAGAAAAACCTGATTTTGTGATACGTGCAATTGATAGGTTTCTAAATAAGAATTAATCGTTTTAAATGAGAATTATTCTATTCAAATGAGAATTCATTTGTGGTATAGTTCGCAAAAATTATGGGCTTTGCCCTCATCTTTTTTTCTACTCACCTAATTTTATTTCAAAAGGAAAGAACAATGGCAGTTGTCGGTTTATTTTACGGTAGTGACACAGGTAATACAGAAAACATTGCAAAAATGATTCAAAAGCAATTAGGTAACGAACTCGTTGATATTCGTGACATTGCAAAAAGCTCGAAAGAAGATATCGAAGGTTATGATTTTTTACTTTTCGGTATTCCGACTTGGTATTACGGTGAAGCGCAAGCTGACTGGGATGATTTTTTCCCAACCTTAGAAGAAATTGATTTTACTGACAAATTAGTCGGTATCTTTGGCTGTGGCGATCAAGAAGACTACGCAGATTATTTCTGCGATGCGATCGGTACAGTAAGAGATATCGTTGAACCGCGCGGTGCGATTATTGTAGGGAACTGGCCAACGGATGGTTATACCTTTGAATCATCAAAGGCAGTATTAGATGATGGAAACTTTATCGGTTTATGTATTGATGAAGATCGTCAACCTGAACTTACTGCAGAACGCGTAGAGAAATGGACAAAACAAATCTACGATGAAATGTGTTTAGCAGAATTAGCTTAACCATCTCTAATTTAGCAAATTTAAGGGAACATTATGTCTGAAGAAAACATCAAATTACTCAAAAAAGCAGGATTAAAAATTACTGAACCTCGGCTCACTATCCTTGCATTAATGCAAGAACATAAACATGAGCATTTCTCAGCTGAAGAAGTGTATAAAATCTTGTTAGAGCAAGGCAGTGATATTGGTCTTGCAACGGTATATCGCGTACTTAACCAATTTGATGAAGCGCGTATCTTGATTCGCCATAATT
>NZ_CALJRX010000146.1 GCF_937976265.1 uncultured Haemophilus sp. | reverse complement strand
AATAAATGACGACGAATAACTTGGTTTAATGCTTTTTTCACCCAGTGTTTATTTTCAGCAATATCGTAGCTGCAATGCATATACACATCATGTGAAATTGCACTTGGTACATTATTTAAGTTTTCAATCGTTGCTAATTTTTCAGGGAACCATTGTAAAAGCGTACCACGCTTAGAAAACGATTGTTCTGTACCGATAAAACGTGGTGATTGCAATGCAAAACAAAGGGATGCGCATAATTCTGGATCTAAATTCCATAAAGCATCAAGATTGACGTTTATATTCGATTCTGGCAAATACAAAATGCAGAATTTAATTAATGATGATCTCGTATTATCTAAATGGAAATCGGATAAATTGGTTTTATCTGGATTGCGGTTATAAGCTTGCAACACATGATCCGCATTTACAAATGGTGATGATGCAAAAATCATGTTAATCCAACGTTGTAAGGTAAAGAAACGTTGTGCTCCACCTTCAGAAATATCTAATTTAGGATCAGAAAATAACTCACTAATCGCAACCGCCACACGAGTACAAAAATGTTGGATTTTATCTTGCACTAATTCATCATTTAATTGACTAGGATAATCAATTTCAATGCCTTCAACGCCACCAAAATTAGTATCTATTTTGCTTAAAATGTCGAGCAATTCTACGCAAGCAGCTTCATAATTTTTTGCTGCAACTTCTTGTTCAAAACGGATAACACTTGGTTGTTTTTGTGTTTCTGCCATTTCTAAATTCCTTTGGTAAAAAATAAAAAAAATGAATAATTAACAGGTTCCCCACAGATCATATTCATCTGAATGGGTAATGGTGACTTTAATAAATTCGCCTACTTTCACAGGCGTACCACTTAGATTTTCAATATAAACTAAGCCATCAACTTCTGGTGCATCAGCTTTTGTACGGCCAATAATACCTTCGTCATCAATTTCATCCACGATGACATCAAGCGTTTGGCCAATTTTTTGTTTTAATCGTTCAGCCGAAATTTCTTGTTGTAACTGCATAAAGCGGTGGAAACGTTCTTCTTTTACATCTTCAGGCACTTGGTCTGCCATTTCGGTTGCAGGTGCGCCTTCTACCGGACTAAATTTGAAACAGCCTACACGATCAAGTTGTGCTTCTTTTAAGAAATCCAATAACATTTGGAAGTCTTCTTCTGTTTCACCCGGGAAGCCTACGATGAAAGTTGAACGTAGGGTTAAATCCGGACAAATCTCACGCCATTGCTTGATACGCTCTAAAGTGCGGTCAATTTTTCCTGGTCTTTTCATCGCTTTTAAAATTTTTGGACTCGCATGTTGCAATGGAATATCCAAATAAGGCAACAATAGACCTTCCGCCATTAATGGAATTAAATCATCCACGTGCGGATAAGGATAAACGTAATGTAAACGCACCCAAATGCCTAATTTACCAAGTTGTTTACACAAGGTCATTAAGTCATTTTTAATTGGCATGCCATTCCAGAAAGCCGTTTTCACGCCACCTTCTTTGCGTTGTGTATCCATCGCATAAGCTGAAGTATCTTGTGAAACGACCAACAATTCTTTCACACCCGCATCAGCAAGACGTTTTGCTTCATCCAATACTTGAGTAATAGAACGGCTTTCTAAATCCCCACGTAATGAAGGGATTATACAGAATGTACAACGATGATCACAGCCTTCTGAGATTTTCAAATAAGCATAATGTTTCGGTGTTAATTTCACCCCTTGTTTTGGTACAAGGCTAGTGTAAGGATTATGCTCTGGTTTCGGTACGTACTTGTGTACTTGTGCCATTACCGTTTCATAACTGTGCGGACCGCTCACTTCCAATACTTTTGGGTGAACTTGACGAATTTGATCTTCTTTCGCCCCCAAGCAGCCGGTCACAATCACACGTCCGTTTTCTTCCAACGCCTCTCCAATGGCTTCTAGGGATTCCTGCACAGCACTATCAATAAAACCGCAAGTATTCACAATAACCAAGTCCACATTTTCATAACTTGGCACAATGTTATACCCGTCAGTACGTAATTCAGTCAGAATACGTTCGGAATCCACTAAATTTTTAGGACACCCTAAACTTACAAAGCCAATATTCGGCGTTGATTTTTGCATAAATTTATTCTCAGCTATCATCATCTTTCAAAACTTTAGATTTTACTCAATTTCAAGCAGAAAGGCGATAAATTAAAGGTAAATTGATTGTAAATTTGCCCATTAAAGCTCTTTTTTCAGGTAAAATAATATCCGTTTTTTTATTTACTCATATTCATTATTAACATGGAAAATTCTTCTCTTTTTTCGACCGCTCTTGAACAGACGGTTTATTTACTTATCCTAGGAAAAATGCTACTCGCACTTGTACTTGGCGGGATTATTGGCTTAGAACGTGAACTTAAACACAAACCGGTTGGTGTCAAAACCTGTGCCATTATTGCGGTGACGACTTGTTTACTGACGATTGTCTCCATTCAAGCCGCAGAGCATTATGCGCAAGTTTCAGATAATATCCGAACTGACCCTATGCGACTTGCTGCACAAGTAATCAGTGGTATTGGTTTCTTAGGTGCAGGGGTAATTTTACACAAGAAAAATGATGCGATTTCAGGCTTAACCACTGCAGCCATTATTTGGGCTGCGGCGGCTATCGGTGTGGCAACAGGTGCAGGCTTTATTTTTGATGCGATTATCGCCACTTTAATAATTTTAATCGCCATCCGTATCAGCCCGATTGTGCAACGTTATGTTCGTCGTAAAACCTATAAAAAACGTACTCGTTTAGCCATTCAATTGAGCTCTGCTAACGGCATCAGTAAAGTGACAGATTTATTATTGAAACATGATTACCGCATTGAAAATATCTCAGTCAAAGACCAAGCGAGTGGCGAAGTTCGCTTGCAAGTACGATGCTACAACATTGATAATGAAATGCTAAAAGATGTCTATACACTGTTAAAAACAGAAGATGAAGTACTGAGTGTGGATGTAGAAAATTAAAATCAGCTTAAAGTAACACATTACTTCTATCGTAAAACCTATACTTGCTAGACAAAAAGTTAAATACTTAAACTGGATAACGTCATGAATTTACAAGATAATTTCGAGCAGCATACGCCAATGATGCAGCAATATCTCAAGTTAAAAGCAGAAAATCCTGACATTTTGTTATTTTATCGAATGGGGGATTTTTATGAGCTTTTTTATGATGATGCAAAAAAAGCGGCGGCGTTGTTAGATATTTCTTTAACGAAACGTGGGCAATCAGCAGGTAATCCAATTCCCATGGCGGGCGTGCCTTATCATGCGGTAGAAGGTTATTTAGCAAAATTAGTGCAATTAGGTGAACCTGTAGCCATTTGTGAGCAAGTGGGTGATCCCGCTACCTCAAAAGGGCCGGTTGAACGTAAAATTGTTCGAATTGTGACACCAGGTACAGTGAGTGATGAAGCGCTTTTACCAGAACGCCAAGATAACTTAATTGTGGCGGTTTATCAGGAAAAAGAAAAATTCGGTCTAGCCACATTAGACATGACGTCTGGACGCTTCCAGCTTTGTGAACCTCATTCAAAAGAAGCCTTGCAAGCTGAATTACAGCGTATTAATCCCGTAGAATTACTTTATTGTGAAGATTTTGCCGAAATGGCAATTATTGAAAATTATAAAGGATTACGCCGTCGTCCAATTTGGGAATTTGAGCTCAGTACGGCGATTTCCGAACTTAATCGTCAATTTGGTACGAAAGATTTACGTGCATTTGGTGTAGAAAAGTCACCCCTTGGCTTGGCAGCAGCAGGCTGTTTATTGCAATATGCAAAAGAAACACAACGGGCTTCTCTGCCACATATTCAAAGCATTAGTGTTATTCAAAATAACGATAATATTCAATTAGATGCCGCAACACGTCGAAATTTAGAACTCACTCAAAACCTTGCGGGTGGCACAGAAAATACGCTGGCTTCGGTATTAGATAAATGTGTTACACCAATGGGTAGCCGTTTGTTAAAACGTTGGATTCATCAACCTATCCGTCAAACAGACATTCTATTAAAACGCCAAAAAACCATTGGTGAAATTATTGAGCAAGATTTGTATCACGAATTGCAGCCTTATTTGCAACAAGTGGGGGATATGGAACGGATTCTTGCTCGTGTAGCACTGCGTTCTGCTCGTCCTCGCGATCTCACGCGTTTACGTACTGCATTAGAACAAATTGAACCAATAAAATCACTGATTCATACAAAAATATCGTCAAATTTGACCGCACTTTCCGCACAAATTAGTGATTTTTCCGCGCAAATCGAGCTACTTCAAAAAGCAATTATTGAAACTCCTCCGTTATTAATTCGCGATGGTGGCGTTATTGCTGAAGGCTATAATGCAGAATTAGATGAATGGCGAACCCTTTCAGCCGGTGCAACGCAATATTTAGAAAATTTAGAACAACGCGAACGAGAAAGTACTGGCATTGATACCTTAAAAATTGGCTTTAATGCGGTGCATGGTTATTACATTCAAATTAGCCAAGGACAAGCCCATAAAGCACCAATTCATTATGTTCGTCGTCAAACCTTAAAAAATGCCGAGCGCTATATTATTCCTGAATTAAAAGAATACGAAGATAAGGTTTTAAAATCAAAAGGGGCGGCGCTTGCTTTAGAAAAGCAGCTTTATGATGAATTATTTGATTTATTGCTGCCACATTTAGGTCAATTACAGTTAGCCAGTTTAGCCTTATCTGAATTAGATGTGTTAGTTAACTTGGCAGAGCGAGCAGAAACCTTAAATTATGTTGCACCACAATTTAGCGATGAAATTGGCGTAAAAATTGAAAATGGTCGTCATCCTGTAGTGGAACAAGTCTTAAAATCCCCCTTTATTGCTAACCCTGTTAATCTCAATCAGCAACGTCATTTACTGATTATTACTGGCCCAAATATGGGCGGTAAAAGTACCTATATGCGTCAAACAGCTTTAATTACGTTAATGGCGTATATAGGCAGTTTTGTGCCGGCTGATAGCGCGGTTATTGGGCAAATTGATCGGATTTTTACTCGAATTGGTGCCTCTGATGATTTAGCCTCGGGTCGTTCGACATTTATGGTGGAAATGACCGAAATGGCCAATATTCTTCATCAAGCCACTTCACAAAGTTTGGTTCTGATTGATGAAATTGGACGAGGTACGTCTACTTATGATGGGCTTTCTTTAGCTTGGGCTTGTGCCGAATGGTTGGCGAAGAAAACCCGTTCACTTACGTTATTTGCGACCCATTATTTTGAACTCACTGCGCTGCCAGAACAAATTGAAGGTATTGCTAATATTCATTTAGATGCATTAGAACATAACAATACCATCGCCTTTATGCATGCTGTTCAAGACGGTGCGGCAAGTAAAAGTTATGGTCTTGCTGTTGCAGCGCTGGCTGGTGTGCCTCAATCCGTCATTAAACTGGCGAAGCAAAAATTGCATCAGTTAGAAAAATTGTCGGCACAAAATGGTGATCAACAAATTCAACATTTAAGAGCGTTAAATCAACATCAAGGTGAATTGGCTTTTGAAGCAGAACCTGATACTTTACGCGAAGCCATTGAGCAACTTGATCCAGATGAATTAAGTCCAAAACAAGCCTTAGCTTATCTGTATCAATTGAAGAAAATGCTGTAAGAAATAAAAAAGAGCGGTCAAAAATTCATTGTTTTTTATGACCGCTCTTTTATTTTCACTAATTTCTTAAAATCTCATAGATTTCAGAATCTTTTCTATCGAGATAATGGATGGATTGGATTTTACGAATGGTGCGTGATTTACCACGGATTAATAAGGTTTCAGTGGTTGCTAAGTTGCCACGACGAGAAATCCCTTTGAGTAATTCACCGTGCGTAATTCCCGTTGCAGCAAAAACAAGATTATCATCACGTACTAAATCTTCTAATTTTAAGATTTCATTGACCTTCACACCTAAGGCTTCACAACGTTGAACTTCTTCAGCGGCAATTTTACGATTTTCTTCTGTATCGCCTTTCACTTCATTACGTGGAATAAGACGAGCTTGCATATCCCCACCTAATGCACGAATTGCAGCGGCAGCGGCCACACCTTCAGGTGCACCGCCAATGCCATAAACCATATCCACTTCAGCATCCGGTAAACAACATAAAACCGAAGCGGCAACATCACCATCTGGAATGGCCATCACGCGAATACCGAGATTATGCATTTGCTTAATCACTTCATCATGACGTGGTTTAGCCAATACCATCACGGTTAAATCCGATAAGGATTTACCTAAACGAGAAGCTACACGGCGCAGGTTTTGTTCAATTGGTAAACTTAAATCGATCATACCTTTTACTTCAGGGCCGACGACCAATTTTTCCATATACATATCAGGCGCTTTTAAAAAAGTACGTTTACCACCCGCAGCCAATACTGAAATGGCATTTGATTGGCCCATTGCGGTCATTCTTGTGCCATCAATAGGATCAACCGCAATAGAAACGAGCTCACCATTACCTGATCCCACTTTTTCGCCAATATAAAGCATTGGTGCTTCGTCAATTTCCCCTTCACCAATCACAATTTCACCGTCCATATGGATTAAATTCAGCATATAACGCATGGCTTTGACTGCCGCCTCATCTGCCGCATTTTTATTACCACGTCCAAGCCAAGTATAAGCCGCTAATGCAGCTGCTTCGGTTACTCTTGAAAATTCAATAGCTAATGCACGATTCATTTTTCTCTCCCAATGCAAAAAGTCTCGTTATTTTATCACTAAGCAAACGTTTGCATAATAAATTTTGACAAGAGGCTTTTAAAAATAGGATTAAGTGGGTAGAATAAAGCCGTTTCGGACTTATTTTAAAAAAGGAAATCACTATGTCTTTAGAAATTTTAGATCAGCTTGAAGAAAAAATTAGACAAGCAGTAGAAACCATTCAATTACTTCAACTTGAAGTGGAAGAATTAAAAGAACAAAAAAATCAATCTCAACAAGCGGTAGAAGCGTTGCAGCATGAAAACGAGCAACTTAGAAATGAACACCGCAACTGGCAAGAACACATTCGTTCATTGTTGGGTAAATTCGACAACGTATAATGACTATAAAGGCTTAGAAAATCTAAGCCTTTTTTCTTATTAGGAAACAATATGAATATTTGCGTGATTTCAGGCAGCACATTAGGCGGGGCTGAATATGTGGCGGAGCATTTAGAAGATGTGTTAAAAACACAAGATTTTTCTACCGCACTTTTCCACGGACCAGAACTTGATGATGTAATTGATGAAAATATTTGGTTGATTGTCACTTCAACACATGGCGCAGGTGAATTGCCTGATAATTTAAAACCACTCTTTGAACAAATTGCGGCATCAGATAAAGATTTCTCTTCTCTCCGCTTTGCCGTTGTAGGATTAGGCAATTCAGATTACGATACATTCTGTCATGCCGTAAATAAAGTCGAAACACAATTGAGTGAAAAAAGTGCGGTCAAAATTTGCGAAAGTTTAAAAATCGATGTCTTGCATGTTGATGATCAAGAACAATTTGCGGAAGATTGGTTACCACAATTTATTCATGCTCTTTAATCATAATAAAGCGATAATTTGAGTTATCGCTTTTTCTTTATCCATTATCTAAAAAAATCACCTGTGGATAACTTTAATAAAACCTGTCAAAAACTTGTTCTTTTCCACTGAGTAAATATGATGATTGTTTTAACTGTGGATAAAATTAAAGGTTATCCACAAGAAAAAGTCTCCAAACTGACGACATTTCAACACTATCTAAAATGATCTAACTTCTTCATTTAAAAAAGGAAAAGGATCTTATTCACAAGGTAAAAGGATCATAATAGTAACAATAATAAGATCTTTATATATAAATAGATCTTATCTTTATTACCTCTCGATCTTCTCTTATCACAGATTGAATTCTTGCTTTCAAGCACACGTAATTTTCAGTAGAATAGCGCCTATTTTTAGATCGAAGATCAAATAGAAGACGAAGAGAGAGATATGTTTTACACCGAAAATTATGATGTGATCGTCATTGGAGGCGGTCATGCTGGTACAGAAGCGGCATTAGCACCGGCACGCATGGGATTAAAAACCCTATTATTGACACATAATGTCGATACCCTTGGACAAATGTCATGTAACCCAGCCATTGGCGGCATTGGTAAAGGCCATTTAGTGAGAGAAATTGATGCGATGGGCGGTCTTATGGCTCACGCAGCGGATAAAGCCGGTATTCAATTTCGTACTTTAAACAGCAGTAAAGGGCCTGCTGTACGTGCAACTCGTGCTCAAGCCGACCGTGTTTTATATCGTCAAGCAGTACGCATCGCACTTGAAAACCAACCTAATTTAGATATTTTCCAACAAGAAGTAACCGATATTTTAATTGAGCAAGATCGCGTTTGTGGTGTGGAAACCAAAATGGGACTTAAATTCCGTGCTAAATCGGTCATTTTAACTGCCGGTACTTTCTTAGCGGGTAAGATCCATATTGGTTTAGAACATTATGAAGGTGGCCGAGCGGGTGATCCGGCATCTGTTACACTTTCTCATCGTTTACGTGATCTGAATTTACGTGTAGATCGTTTAAAAACCGGTACACCACCGCGTATTGATGCTCGTACAATCAATTTTGATATTTTAGCTAAACAGCATGGTGATGAGGTGTTGCCTGTATTCTCTTTTATGGGATCAGTGGATGATCACCCTCAACAAATTCCTTGTTATATCACCCACACTAATGAACAAACCCATGAAGTGATCCGTAATAACTTGGATCGCAGTCCAATGTATACCGGTGTGATTGAAGGGATCGGTCCACGTTATTGCCCATCCATTGAAGATAAAGTGATGCGTTTTGCGGATCGTAATTCACATCAAATTTATTTGGAACCGGAAGGCTTAACCAGTAATGAAGTCTATCCAAATGGAATCTCGACCAGTTTGCCGTTTGACGTGCAAATGGGCATTGTGAATTCCATGAAAGGTTTAGAAAAAGCGCGCATCATTAAACCGGGTTATGCCATTGAATATGATTATTTTGATCCACGTGACTTAAAACCGACCTTGGAAACAAAAGCTATTTCCGGTTTATTCTTCGCAGGTCAAATTAACGGTACAACGGGTTATGAAGAAGCGGCAGCACAAGGCTTATTGGCGGGGATTAACGCAGGTCTTTACGTACAAGAGAAAGAGGCATGGTATCCACGCCGCGATCAATCCTATACCGGTGTATTGGTGGATGATCTTTGCACGCTTGGCACCAAAGAACCTTATCGCGTATTTACTTCTCGTGCAGAATACCGTTTGTTATTACGTGAAGATAATGCGGATATTCGTTTAACGCCAATTGCCCATGAATTAGGTTTAATCGATGAAGCTCGTTGGGCGCGCTTTAATCAAAAAATGGAAAATATTGAGCAAGAGCGCCAACGCTTACGCAGTATTTGGTTGCATCCGCGTTCTGAATATTTAGAAGAAGCGAATAAAGTGCTTAGTAGCCCACTTGTGCGTGAGGCCAGTGGTGAAGATTTATTGCGCCGTCCAGAAATGACCTACGATATTTTGACTTCTTTAACGCCATACAAACCAGCAATGGAAGATAGAGAAGCCGTAGAACAAGTGGAAATTGCTATTAAATATCAAGGCTATATTGAGCATCAACAAGAAGAAATTGAAAAACAAAAACGCCACGAAAATACAGCAATTCCGGCTAACTTTGATTATAGCAAAGTGTC
>NZ_CALJRX010000145.1 GCF_937976265.1 uncultured Haemophilus sp. | reverse complement strand
CCGATTGGGTTAGCAGGTGGTGAAACCCCTTATGCTTATGTGCATAATCCGATGGGATGGGTGGATCCGTTTGGGTTAGCTGGGTGTGATAGACTAGCTGATAGGTATGCTAGATATTTGGAGTTTAGAAAACAAGGTCTGAAAGCAATAGATGCAGGCAAAATGTCAAAAGCAACTCCAGGGTGGGGAGAGTATTTTGCTAAATTATCAGGAACTAAACCACCACTAGGAATGGTTCGCCCCCACGCCCATCATATTGTTTTCCAAAAAGGTCCCGCTGCTGCTAAAAAATACATAGCGGATAGCCAACGAATATTAAGAGAAGCAGGAATAAATCCAAAATACGGAATTGAAAATCTTGTATGGGCTCCAAATAAAAACCATACTGTAGCAGCAGCCAAAAAAGTTAATGAGGCTCTACGTGATGCTGTTAATAATGGAAAATCAATAAAAGAGACACTTTCTAAATTAGGCAAATTATTTGCAAATGATGCCATTTAAAGAGGTTATTTATGAGAGAAGAAATCATATCATCCATTCAAAACTTAGTTAATTATTTAAAAAATAAAGATTATTGGAATGACATTAATTCATTTTGTTTATATACAGATGAGGATCTTATGTCTTTATCTCTTCTTTTTAATACTAATAGTTATTATACACATACACTGGATCCTGAATATCCCTTAACTTTTAAATTCATGCCTTCTGAATGGTATAGTGAAACTATTAAGTTAGAGGAGGATGAGATACTATACAATAATACATTTTTTAAAGAGATAGAAGAAGAACTAAGAAAAATTCAATTTGGGGAAAGATCTAAAATACCTAACTTATATAAACAACTAATTGAAGCAATGAAATATTGCATTTCAACTGGAGTCTTTCCTAAAAAGGAATCTAACATATATTTAGTTATGAAAAGTGATAATTATAATGGAAAGGATATACTAAAAGATAATAGGGAATTAAATACTGATAAAATTAATCGTGAATTAAAGGATTTTGTTAAAAATGAGTTATGATTCCTATCATTTCTTTCTGATGGTATACATTTCCAATCAGAGGTGTTCGAAATCAGAGAAAAGGGCAAAATCATCTTATTAATATAGCTTGATAACTACCCTTTCTGGTGTGCCTCTCCCGACGTATGCCTTTATTTTATCTACTACAGTTCTTTAAAAAATAACCCATAAAAAGCGGTCAAAATTCTAAGTGTTTTTTCAATCTGAAAAACATCCGAGAAACTGACCGCACTTTTCACCGCGCCAGATGGCAGCCAAACCGCCTTTGTGCGTAATGAATATGGCTTATTAACTCACGTTGTTTCCAAAGCAACCAAGCAAAATCCAGCACAAGCTCAACTTCAAGCGGCTTATCGTTATGACCCTCGTCACCGTTTAATCGAAACACAAGATGCCGAGCAACGTCACATTCAACTGTCTTATAACAATGACGACCAAATCAGCCGCTTACAAACCGCAAGCGGTAAACATTGGCATTATGGCTATACTCATCATCAAAAGCTCGCACAAATCAATCGACCAAACGCAAGCCAAGAAAATCAAGTTTATGACCGACACGGCAACCTAACCAAATACACCGATGCTAACGGTGTGGTGTGGCAATTAAAATACGGTGCATTTGACTTACTGATTGAGAAAATCGATGGCGAAGGCCATGTATGGCGTTATGACTATGACAGAGACAGTTTAAAACTAAGCAAAGTCATCAACCCAAAAGGAGAACAATATACCTACGCGTTTAACGCTGACGGGCAAGTTGAAGTTGAAACAGATTTTGCAGGTAATATCTGGCATTACACTTATGATGCTAATGGGGCGTTAAATACGCTTACCGATGGCGAAGGGCATCAAACGCAATATACATACAATGCTAACGGACAATTAATTCAACTCACTACCGTTGATGATGTGATTAGCTATACCTATGACAATGCGGGTCGCGTAACACAAATTCAATCAACGGACAGTACATTAACCTATGTATATGATATCAATGACCGGATAATTGAAGAATCACAAAACAGCCATAAAATCTACCGCACTTTTGATGATATCAATCAAACAGTTACCCGCACGCTTTACCCAGCTGGTCAAGATAACCCTATCACTACCCGATTCAAATATAATAATCTGGGCGAATTGGTAGAACTACAATTGCCAAATTGGGAAAATGAATCCCAACAAACGGATATCCAAGAAAAAGAACCCCATACACTACATTTCCTTTACGATAACGAAGGCAATGAAATCAGTCGTCAAAGCAACCTTGGCTTTATTCTCAATCAGCAATTCAATGAAATGAATCTGCCGATTCGTCAGCGTGCCGGTTATGAGCCAACACATCACTTTGATAGCCAAGCATTAAAACAAACAGGCATTGATAGCCCAACCTTTGCTGAGCTAAATCGAACCTATCAATATGATAAAGCCTTAAACACGATTGCCGCGAATGATGAAATCGAATCCTTGAGATTTGTGGTTAATGGTAATAATCAAATCACCCAAGTGGTTAATCAATATCAAACCCGTGAAAACTATCATTATGACCAAAACGGGTATATCAGCCGACAATATATTCAAGCTGATGATTATCGTTACCATGATGACCATCATGGACAAATTAAAATTGATAATCTGGATTTGTACCAACAAGGCAATAAACTCAATCGTATTGGCAATGATTATTACAGCTATGATAAAGCTGGGCGTTTAGTGAAGAAAACCGCCATTAAAGACGGTTTTAGGGGGAAAACCCTTTATTATCGTTGGAATGGTAATAATCAGTTAGAAAGTTTGACCAATGAATGGGGCGAAGTTTGGTATTATAAATATGATGCCCTTGGTCGACGTATTGAAAAAGCTTGTCCACAACAGAACATCAAAACCACTTATTTGTGGGATGGTGACCAAGTTGCTTATCAGGAAACGGAGAAACACGGTAAAACCGAAAGCCTGCGTCATTGTATATTCAATGGTTGGGAGCTGATTGCACAGCAGGACAGTTACTTTAAAACTGACCTTCGCAATCATCACAAAACCTGGACGCAAACCACAAACTACGCCGTCTGCCAGCCTAACGGTCAGCCACTTGCCTTGTTCAACCCTCAAGGCAAACGCACTTGGCGGAAAGCCCCAAACAGCTTATGGGGTTTACCATTACTCGAAAGTTGGGAAAGCAAACAAGCTGAGCCGTTAAATCCAAATCTACTCTTTGCTGGGCAATATTTTGACCAAGAAAGTGGATTAGCCTATAACCGCTTCCGTTACTATGACCCACAAAGTGGCTGTTATCTAAAATCAGACCCGATTGGGTTAGCAGGTGGTGAAACCCCTTATGCTTATGTGCATAATCCGATGG
>NZ_CALJRX010000144.1 GCF_937976265.1 uncultured Haemophilus sp. | reverse complement strand
TACCTGCCTGTCACGCAGGGGGTCGCGGGTTCGAGTCCCGTCCATTCCGCCAATTAAGCCGAGATAATGAAGCACCAGAAGGTGCTTTTTTTATGCCCGAATTTTACCTGCCAGCCAACATTCGCTATAATTAACCAAATTTACACTTTACAGAGATATTTTTATGACAACTCCTGTCGTTGCCTTAGTGGGTCGCCCAAACGTAGGTAAATCCACCCTATTCAACCGTTTAACCCGTACCCGCGATGCGCTTGTCGCAGACTTCCCTGGTTTAACCCGAGATCGTAAATACGGTCATGCCAATATTTCTGGCTATGATTTCATTGTGATCGATACCGGCGGTATTGATGGCACTGAAGAAGGCGTTGAAGAAAAAATGGCGGAACAATCCTTATTAGCGATTGAAGAAGCTGATGTCGTGCTTTTCTTAGTGGATGCGCGCGCAGGTTTAACGGCTGCAGACATTGGCATTGCCAATTACTTACGCCAACGTACTAATAAAACAACCGTGGTTGTAGCAAATAAAACTGACGGTATTGATGCAGACTCACACTGTGCGGAATTTTATCAATTAGGCTTAGGTGAAATTGAACAAATCGCCGCATCACAAGGCCGTGGCGTGACTCAATTAATGGAGCAAGTACTTGCCCCTTTAGCGGAAAAATTACAAGAAAACGAAGCAGAAAATGACCGCACTTCTGATGAAGAAGAAAAAGATGAATGGGATCACGAATTTGACTTCGATTCAGAAGAAGATACTTCATTAATTGATGAAGCATTAGACGAAGAGCTTGAAGAAGAACAAGATAAAAATATCAAAATTGCGATTGTAGGCCGTCCAAACGTCGGTAAATCCACATTAACCAATCGTATTTTAGGTGAAGATCGCGTGGTGGTTTACGATATGCCTGGCACAACACGTGACAGTATCTACATTCCAATGGAACGCGATGGGCAACAATACACCTTGATTGATACAGCGGGTGTGCGTAAACGTGGTAAAGTGCATTTAGCCGTTGAGAAATTCTCTGTCATCAAAACATTACAAGCGATTCAAGATGCAAACGTGGTATTACTCACAATTGATGCGCGTGAAAATATTTCAGACCAAGATCTCTCTCTACTTGGCTTTATCTTAAATGCAGGACGCTCGCTCGTGATCGTCGTGAATAAATGGGATGGCTTAGATCAAGATGTGAAAGATCGCGTCAAATCCGAATTAGATCGCCGTCTTGATTTCATCGACTTTGCCCGTGTGCATTTTATTTCTGCTTTACACGGCAGTGGCGTGGGGAATCTTTTTGATTCGATTAAAGAAGCTTATGCTTGTGCGACGCAAAAAATGACGACGTCCCTTCTCACCCGTATTTTACAAATGGCAACGGATGAGCATCAACCACCAATGATTGGCGGTCGTCGTATTAAATTAAAATATGCTCACCCAGGTGGTTATAACCCACCAATTATCGTGGTGCATGGTAACCAAATGGATAAATTACCGGATTCGTACAAACGTTATTTATCTAATTATTATCGTAAGAGTTTGAAAATTATTGGTTCGCCAATTCGCTTGCTATTCCAAGAAGGTTCAAACCCATTCGCGGGTAGAAAAAATAAACTCACACCAAACCAATTACGTAAACGTAAACGTTTAATGAAGTTTATCAAAAAAGCGAAACGTTAATCTTAATAAACAAAGAGCGGTCAAAATCACTGTGAATTTTAACCGCTCTTTTATTGAAAAATAAATTATTCGTCTATAACCACTTTGCCAATATAGCCTAGATTACGATAACGTTGAGCGTAATCAATACCATAGCCGACAACAAATTCATCCGGAATAGAAAAACCAATCCATTCAACCGGTACTTCCACTTCTCGGCGAGAAGGTTTATCTAATAAGGTACAAATCGCCAAGCTTGCAGGATCGCGTAAATTTAAAATGCCACGTACTTTTTCGAGGGTATAACCTGTATCAATAATGTCCTCAACAATGAGCACGTGTTCATTACGAATATCGCCTTCAAGATCTTTTGTAATTTTCACATCGTGATTGCTTGTCATTCCGCAACCATAGCTTGAAGTGGTCATAAACTCCACTTCTACCGGTAATTTTAATTCACGTACGAGATCGGCCATGAACATAAATGAACCACGTAAAAGCCCAACAACAATCAGTTTATCAATGGCTTGTTGTTGATAAAAATGCGTAATTTCCGCGCCAAGTTCAGCTATGCGACTACGGATATCCGCTTCTGAAATCATAATATCGACGTGGTGTTTTTTCATGGTCTTTCCTTTTTAATTTAATCGTTTGCGTATTCTACAATAAAAAAGGCTGAAGTTTAAACCTTCAGCCTTTTTAACCCTAACGAATTTACTTTCTACTCTACCTGTTGGAGCAATCTGCAATCGCTGCTAAACAGATGTGCGTATAGTAGCAGAAAGAAATTACATGTCAATAAGAATTATTATCATTTTTAAAATTTATTAATTTCCTGAAATTTTCATCCTATCTAACAAGATTGAACCTGTTTGAATATTGGAACGATGTTCAACATCATCTGCTACTGCTACAATATTTTTCAACATATCCTGCAATTGACCGGCAATAGTAATTTCAGCAACTGGATATTGGATTTTGCCATTCTCTACCCAGAAGCCTGCTGCGCCACGGGAATAATCCCCCGTCACAATATTTACGCCTTGCCCCATGACATCTGTCACTAATAAACCTGTGCCCATTTGACGTAAAAGTGCGGTCAATCCCCCCGTTAAATTTGGTTTCACAAGCCAGTTGTGAATACCGCCAGCATGACCGGTACTTTGCATGCCCATTTTTCTACCGCTATAACTGGTGAGCAAATAGGTTTGCAATACGCCATCTTGAATAATTTCAAGATCCTGTGTTCGCACCCCTTCGCTATCAAAAGGCGTGGAGGCTAAACGTTTTAACAAATGCGGACGCTCACTAATTTGGAACCAATCTGGCAATACTTGTTTTCCAAGATGATCGAGCAAGAAACTAGATTTGCGATATAAGCTGCCGCCACTAATCGCGCCTGTTAAATGAGAAATTAATCCTGTTGCCACATCATTTAAGAAAATCACCGGCACTTCACGTGTCGTTAATTTTTGTGGATTTAAACGCGCAATCACTTTTTTTGCACAATTCTGTCCTACCCAATCCGCTGAAGAAAGATCATCAAACTCACGTGAAACCGTATATTCGTAGTCATTTTCAAGTTGATCTAGTTCTCCACCAATCACCGAACAAGATAAAGAATAGCGGCTAGATAAGTAACTTTGTAACATGCCATGTGTATTACCATAAACACGCACGCCGGTATGTGAATTAAAGCTTGCGCCATTACTATTTACAATTTTAGCATCGTATTCCAACGCTGATTTTTCAGCTTCTAAAGCTAATTTTGTAGCCTGTTCGACATCGACACTTGCCCCATGATAAAGCGCTAAATCGGGCGCTTCAAAAGCCATGAGTTCTTTATCGGCTAGCCCTGTGCAATCATCTGGTGAGGTATATTTTGCAATAGCAAGTGCTGCTTCAACGGTATTCTTAATTGCTTCTTCACTTAAATCTGAGGTAGATGCATTGCCTTTTTGTTGGCCTAAATAAACAGAAATGCCTAATGCCCCATCATTAGTAAATTCAACATTTTCAATCTCTTGCAGACGGGTTGAAACCGATAAACCACTCACTTTTGTCACACCGACTTCGGCGGTTGCCCCCGCTTTCTGCGCAGTTTCAATCGCAAAACTGACTGCATCACGTAATGTTTGCTCTTGAGATTTTAAAAGTGCGGTTAAATTTTCTGCTGTTTTCATGATGATAATCCTATTAAAAATTTGCGCCATTTTATCTTATTTTGAAAGTTTATGCTAAAATGCACCAAATTTTTCATAAGGTAATAGAATGGCAAAACGTAAGAAAAAAGAAGCCTTTGATTGGGAAGATGAAGACCAAGAAGAGATTATTTGGGTAAGTAAAAGTGAAATCAAACGCGACGCTGAGGATTTAAAACAGCTCGGCGAGAAATTGGTGAACTTAACCAAAGCAAATCTGACTAAGGTTCCACTAGACGATAGCTTGAAAGATGCCATTGAATTAGCACAACGCCTACAAAAAGAGGCGCGTCGTCGCCAATTGCAATATATCGGTAAACTCTTACGTTCAATTGATGCAGAGCCTATTCGTGAAGCTTTAGAAAAAATTGAAAACAAACATAATCAGCAGCAAGCGATGCTGCATAAATTGGAAATCTTACGTGATGAATTGGTTGCGAAAGGTGATGCAGCATTAACTGATTTGTTAAATGAACATCCTTCTGCAGATCGCCAACAATTACGTAATTTAATTCGTGCAGCACAAAAAGAGAAGGAACAAAATAAGCCGTCAAAAGCTTATCGTGAGATTTATCAAATCTTAAAAACACTCTTTTTAGAAGACTAAAATACGACTATTTTTGACCGCACTTTGTGTCAAAAAAGTGCTATGATTAGTTACCCTTTTAAGAAGGAAAGAACGTTATTTATGAATATTCGTTGGAATATTATTTTAGGTATCATCGCCCTGGCTTTATTAGGCTGGTATTATTCGCTTAATCAAGATCATAGCGATTTACAAAGCCTAATCAAAAAGCCTGATAGCCCAGAATACGTTGGTAATAAAATGGAAACTACCGTATTCTCGCCTGAAGGCAAAAAGCAATATCTCGCGATTTCCGACAAAGTGGAATATTACACACAAGATGGTCATACAGATTTTATTTCGCCGTTAGTCTATCTTTTTGATGTCTCTTTAGATAATAAAGACAAAGAAGATAAAACCGATAAAATTCAATTAGAAAAACAAAATTGGAAGATCAGTGCGAAAAAGGCAAAATTAACAAAAGATCAAATGCTCTATCTTGAAGGCGACGTGGTTGTCGAGAGTCTTGATCCTTTATCTCGCCTACAACGTGTTGAGACAGAAGCCGCAGTGATTAATTTAAAAACACAAGACATTACTTCCGATACACAAGTAAAAATTAACGGATTAAACTTTAACTCGAGTGGATTGAAGTTGGTCGGAAATTTACGTCAGCAAGTTGCAACTCTAAAGGAACAGGTAAAAACATATTATGAAATCAACAAACAATAAAATTCTGCTTTTAACGGCGTTAATGATGACTTCTTTGTCTGCTTTTGCGTTAAAAGACGATACCAATAAACCAATTAATATTGTCTCAGATAATCAATCTTTAGATATGGAAAACAGCGTGGTAACCTTTACCGATAACGTTGTGATTACGCAAGGTTCCATTTTGATTAAAGCCAATAAAGTGGTTATTACTCGTCCGCCAGAAAATTCAGGCAAAAAAGAAACCGTCGAAGCCTTTGGTAACCCTGTTACCTTCCACCAGCAGCTTGATGATGGTAAACCTGTTGACGGTAAAGCGAATAAAGTTCACTACGATTTAGGCACTGAATTCTTAACCTTAACTGGTAATGCCGAATTAAAACAATTGGATAGCAAAATTAACAGTGAACGCATCACTTATGATGTGAAAAAACAACAGTTAAAAGCCAATGGTAATGGAAAATCACGCGTGCAAACCGTTTTAATCCCGACCCAATTACAACAAAAAGGTAAAAAATAACCGATGTCTGTATTACAAGCTGAATTCCTCGCAAAAAGCTATAAAAGCCGAAAAGTGGTTTCTGATGTGAGTTTAACGGTAAACTCCAATGAGATTGTTGGCCTACTAGGTCCAAATGGTGCGGGTAAAACCACCACTTTCTACATGGTCGTTGGTTTAGTGCGTCACGATCAGGGAAAAATCACCATTGATGGCGATGATATTAGCGTATTGCCTATGCATGAACGTGCACGTCGAGGAATTGGCTATTTACCACAAGAAGCCTCTATTTTCCGTCGTTTAACGGTGTATGAAAACCTTATGGCGGTATTAGAAATTCGTAAAGATCTCACTGCAGAACAACGCAGAGAGAGAGCGGATGAGTTAATTGATGAGTTCAATATTAGCCATATTCGTGATAGCCTGGGACAATCTCTTTCTGGTGGTGAACGTCGTCGTGTGGAAATTGCGCGCGCCTTAGCAGCAAATCCAAAATTTATTTTATTAGATGAACCTTTTGCGGGTGTGGATCCTATTTCGGTCACGGATATTAAGAAAATCATCACGGATCTCCGTAATCGTGGCTTAGGCGTGTTAATTACCGACCATAACGTTCGCGAAACCCTTGATGTCTGTGAACGCGCTTACATTGTTGGCGAAGGAAAAATTATCGCGACCGGCACTCCGGAAGAAGTCATGAATGATGAGCACGTTAAACGTGTCTATTTAGGCGAACAATTTAAACTATAACCGATGAAATTTACGACTCTGCTCTCCCCTGATGATATTCGTCAGGGGGTTGCTTTTTCTAGCAAGAAACGATTATTTGAATCCATTGCCGCGTTCGTTGTGGAAAAACTTCACTGCGAAAATGGTGAACAAGCATGTTTTGAATGTTTGTTTGAACGGGAAAAATTAGGTAATTCAGGATTAGGCAATGGTGTCGCCATGCCTAAAGCCAAGTTACCTGCAACAGCCTCAGATAAAATCCTAACGGTATTTATGCAATTAGAAACGCCAGTCGAATATGATGCGGCTGATAATAAACCCGTGGATATCGTTTTTGCTGTGCTTGTACCTGAAAATCTCTGCCAAGAATATATTCCTGTTCTCGCAGAACTCAATGAAAAATTAACGGATAAAAACTTAATTAAACAACTTCGTTCAGCACAAAGTGCGGATGAAATTTGGCAAATTTTTGAATGTGCCGATCATTCAGAGGAATCTGAGGATGACACAAATTTAGATAATATTGAACCTCAAGAGGTATAACCTAACCTACCAACCATAAGGAATCACGCAGATGGAAATTATTATTATCAGCGGTCGCTCCGGCGCGGGGAAATCTGTCGCATTACGAGCCTTGGAAGATATGGGCTATTATTGCGTGGATAATCTTCCCCTCAATTTACTTCCTCAACTCACGCAAATTCTTGCCAACACTCAAACGGCTGTTGCGATCAGCCTTGATATTCGAAATCTTCCTCATTCAAGTGCTGATTTAGACAAAATCCTGACAGATATTCAAGCTACTTATTCCGTCAAAATCATCTTTCTGGACAGTGATCGCAGCACACTTATTCGTCGTTACAGCGATTCACGTCGTCTTCATCCCCTTTCAGCACAAGATCTCCCACTTGAATCAGCGATTGATTTAGAATATCAGCAACTTGAGCCTTTAATTCAACATGCTAATTTTGTTATTGATACTGCGTCACTTTCCACTCATGCGTTATCTGAACGTTTAAGAGAAGTTTTACGCGGTAATACAGATAAAGAACTGAAGATCGTGGTTGAGTCGTTTGGCTTTAAATATGGCATTCCGCTTGATGCCGATTATGTTTTCGATGTGCGTTTTCTACCTAACCCACACTGGAATCCTGAACTTCGTCCAATGACAGGGCTTGATGAACCTGTTGCGCAATTTTTACTTGCGCATGATGAAGTGAATAATTTTATCTACCAAACGCGTAATTACATTGAAACGTGGTTACCGATGTTAGAGCAAAATAATCGAAGCTATCTCACCATTGCCATCGGTTGTACGGGTGGTAAACATCGTTCTGTTTATATCGCTCAACAAATTGGTGAATATTTCCAAGCTAAAGGTAAGAATGTGAAGATTCTGCATAAATCCTTGGAAAAGAATAAAAAGAATTAATCAAACCATAAAAAAACGCAGCGACTTGCTGCGTTTTTTGTTAAACCACATATTGCTCAAAAATCTCTGGTAAATGTTCAATTAACGTTTCTTTTCCAGCCACGATTTCATGCTGCCAAACCTGCAATAGCACATCTGGCGTAAATAATCGTGATGCCTGCTCTGCCAACGGTAAATAGCTAATATGCCAAGGCTCTCGGCCGATTTTTTTACCTTCTGGTTGGCTGATAAATGGCAAAACAAAATCAAAGTGCGGTAGATTTTCAGTAAGAAATTCACTCAATTCAAAGAAATAGCCACCCTTTTCATATTCCCAAGGTTCAAGTTGTAAAGATTGACCTTGAGGCAAAAGATCAGGATCAAAAATATCGATTTCTGTTCCCCAATGATGACGACTGCCACCGGGAAGCGCTGACCAACGTAAAATGGCTTGTGCTTTTTGCCAATCATCTAATGACGCTAAATCTAATGGATTTCCCGCATCATCATGAACCTTGCGTTCACCGTTAAATTTACCATTCCAAATGAGTTGTTGACGTTCAAAATCACGAAAGCTACTCGCGGGTTGCAAATTAAAGCCATTTTTGACCGCACTTTGCTGCAATCCTTGAAACGCTTTCATTGCCTCAGCTTGCAAAAAATGATTTGGAGAATGAGGTGTAGGCAAATTGATCAAATGTTCACGAGATTTGCCGGTTAACATTTCGGGCGTTAATTTCATCTTACTTATCCAATAAATTCACTAACATTTGATGATAAATCTGACCGCACTTGGCAAGATCATCAACGTTTACACATTCATTCACTTTATGAATCGTTGCATTAAGCGGCCCAAATTCCACAACTTCAGCGCCCATCAATGCAATAAAACGTCCGTCAGAGGTACCACCGCCAGTTTCTGCTTGTGGTGTAATACCGGTTGTTTGCTCAATAGCCATCGTTAACGCATCTAATAATTTACCCGGTTTAGTTAAAAATGGTTTACCCGATAAATTCCAATCAATACGGTATTTCAAAGCATATTTTTCGAGCATTTCCGCCACTTTCTGCTTAATGCTTTCGTCAGTGACCTCCGTACAATAACGTAAATTGAATTGCACATAAAGCTCACCAGGGATGACATTATTACTCCCTGTACCCGCATGAATATTTGCAATTTGCAAACTGGTCGGCGGGAAAAATTCGTTACCGTTATCCCATTGATATGTGGTTAATTCCTGCAAGAAAGGGGCGGCTTTATGAATTGGGTTTTCCGCTAAATGAGGATAAGCCACATGGCCTTGGATGCCTTGAATGTAGAGATTACCTGTAATCGAACCCCGACGACCATTTTTAACTACATCGCCTAATGTTTTCGAGCTAGACGGCTCGCCTACCATGCAATAAGTGATTTTCTCACCGCGCGCCATTAACGTTTCGACAACACGTACCGTGCCATCTTTCGCAGCAGCCTCTTCGTCAGAAGTTATCAACAAAGCAATCGTCCCCTTATGATTCGGATTGGCTTTCACATATTCTTCCGCCGCCACAATCATTGCTGCCAATGAACCTTTCATATCTGCCGCACCACGACCATAAAGCATATCATCCACAATTTCGGCAGAAAACGGCGGATAAGCCCATTGCGTTTCATCTCCCGTTGGCACCACATCGGTATGCCCTGCAAAGGCGATAACCGGCTCACCAACACCATGCTTTGCCCATAAATTTAACGTATCGTTGAAAGGCATCCATTCAATTTGAAAGCCGAGTTTTTCCAAACTTTCCGCAATCAGTTGCTGACAGCCCTCATCATTTGGGCTAATAGAAGGGCGACGAATTAATGCTTGTGCAAGCTCAATAGTTTTTTGTTTCATAATATTCAGTGACGACTAAAAGTGCGGTCTAATTTAACAAAATTTTCCTTCAATTTAAATCTGTTCAAATAAAAAACGGATAACCTCGTTATCCGTTTTTATTAGTTTATAAAGAATCCTAGAATTGAACTTGTAAACGTAACCAATATTGACGTCCAGGCTCATTCACTCGCACAGTTTGAAGCCCTGCTGAAGGATCTGCGCCTTTACTTACAAATTCTGCATAGGATTTATTAAATAAGTTATCAATTCCGCCCTGCAAAGTGGCATATTTATTAATTTTCCACCCGGTATTAAAGGACAACGTTCCAAAGCCTGCTGAAGCGCCAATATCCTGCCCAATAATGTTGCCTTGTCCCACTGCATAGCGTTTTTGTGCCGAAACCACTCGCCATAATACTCCCGCACTCAAGGTTTCATTATCCCAAGTTAATGAGTTTTTCCATTCTAATGGCGGTGTTTGAGCAAGTGGACGGTCGTCCGTGCGATTTTTACCATAGGTATAAGCGAGACTACTACCGATTTCCCAGTGACGTGCAAATTTCCATTTACCTTCAATTTCGCCCCCTAATCGAGTTGCCTTGATATTACGAGCCGAGACATCTTTACCTACTCGTTCTAACATAATGAAATCGTGGACATCACTACCAAATAGCGACACAGAAAAATCAAAGGTATCATTCTTCCACATTAATCCCGTATCAATTTGACGATTTTGCTCTTTATCTAAAACTTGGCTTGCTCGGCGTTCCCAATAATCTGGCGCTCGCTCTGCAATCCCTACACCAGCATAATATTTAATGCCATTGATTTCTTCTTCCCAACGGAAGAAACCTGAATGTAAACCATACGTATGGTGTTTATTTGGGTTATTCGCCATTAGAGTGTCGTATTCAGCTTTCACTTCATCATAACGATAACCAGAAATAAACTTACGACTATCGCTTGCTGTCCAGGCTCCCTCAACAAATCCGCCCCATTGAGTAAAGTTTTGCTGTGGTTGATAAGGCTTGTGTCTATAGCCCTCACCATTCATTTCCATACGTGAAAGGTGTTTATCACGCATATAATCGATACCTGTTTGCAAATTAATATCCGACCAATCAAAGGTTGCTTTCAAATGCCCTGTATTGGTTTCACGTTTTGGATTCATTGCTTTTTTAACTTGATTTCCTTTCATGCTTAAATAACGCATACTATAAGTATCCATCACATGATCAATCTTGCTTTGACCGTAACGTAATTCAAGTTCAGTGAACCACGGTGTAATATTGCGTTGTACAAATCGAACATTCCACGCATCACGATCAAACTTACTCCCATCCATCATTCGATCCGCATAAGCCGCTTCGCCTCGACTACGTTCATAAGTTCCGGTCAATAAGGTGTTTTCTGTCGGAGTGAAACCAAGCTGTAACATTTGATTACGGCGCTCAAAAGAGGAATGAACTCGATTGCCATCGCCATCTTTGTAATTACCCGCCTCATTGTGTGACATACTCGTACGTAAATAACCATATTTGCCACCGGCCATCGCATCAAAATAAGCATCACGGCGTTTATTTCCACCAAGTGTTACACTGCCGTTTAAATAGGTATTTTGAGTATCAAATTCAGGCTCTTTACGCACAAAACGAACGGCACCAGCCACCAAGCCAGAACCTTCAGTTACAGTTTGGGGACCTTTGGTCACCACAACTTCATCATAAGCTGATGGGAAAATATAGGCTGTTGGCGGATCCATTCGGTTGCTACACCCACCATAAATGAATTGGTCGTCTGCTTGAATATTCAAGCGAGAACCACCTAAGCCGCGAAATAACGGATCGCCAGAACTCCCACCTTTACGAATCACGCTCATATTTGCCACAGATTGCAATAAATCTGCACCATCACCAGCAGGTAAAGGTTGAAGTGTTGTTTTAGGATTAAGTTTGACTGAATTGGTATTCGTCTGGGTAACACCTGTTACCACAATAGGAGCCAATAATGTTTCAGACTGCATATCCTCAGCAAAAGCATTAGATATAAAAAATGAAAGAGGAAGGAGGGCAAAATAAGATTTGTTATGCATAATCAATCCCTTGTTTTGGCACTTGAGTCATAAAAACCACAATTCAACCACATAAAATCTTTCAAACAAATAAGCAACCGTTATGAAACATTTATCACATCAATGATTGAGATTGTAACAATACTGTAATGAATCTTATTCTTATTAAGTGCAAAAGGCAAGGTTAGAAGATGACTATTTACTTATGCATTTCTGGTAAACATACTACTGCCAGCACCAATTGAACTATCCCCAAAATAGTACAAGGAAGGCCTAATAAAAAATAAGTGCCTATAATTGTATCAATAGTGTTATCCCAGTTTAAATCAACAAAATGCAAAGATAATCCGACGATAATAGGGGTTAAAAAAGGCATAAAAAATGCCACCAATAAATACCGCCCATAATAGCGACTTGCTTTTTCCCGAGTAACAAAAAAGATAAGTGTTGTCATCACCCCAGGTATAAATGAAATAAGAAAAGAAAGAAAAAATGCCTCTCCAACAAATTCAGAAATAATGACTGCACATAATAATGCAATAAAAAAGCTCCCAATAAAAAAACGCGGTATGGCCTTTTGTAATGCATTATTCATCTTTATATTTCCTTTCAAATAAAATTAATAGCTCTAATAAGCAGATAAGAAAGCCTCCAGCTTTAATAAAAAACAAGGTTAAGCGGTTACTGTGCGTCCCATATTTTTATAAAACACGCTTGTGCTAACACCAGTTGAGCTACTCCTAATATACCACAAGGAATGCTGTACCCTAGATAATTCGCTACAAGCATATCAATAGCATCATGCCAACGGTTTAAATAAATCAAATCGAATAATGTGGTCAGGATCGGAATTAAAAAGAACGGCATCAAAAGTGCCAGTAAAAAATACCGACAATAGTAGCTACTTGCTTTTTCCTGAGTGATGTAAAAAACAAACGTTGTAATCGCACTAGGTATAAATACGATAAAAAAAGTATAAAAAAATACCCATACCACGTCATCTGATGAGCTGCCATCCATTGAAGCAAGAAATAAATCAACGACGACTGCGCATACTAATGCAATAAAAAAACTCCCAATAAAAAAACGTCGTATAGCTTTTTGCTGTTCACTTTTTTGTTCATTATTCATTTTTATATTTCCTTTTTTAATCAAAATTAGTCGTTCTAATAAGTAGATAAACAAGTAAAAATAAATTTTCCTACTTTAATACGACTTAAATGCTGCAATATATTCTTTTTCGTTGAAGCCAATCAATGCCTTACCATCTTGCAAAATAATCGGGCGTTTGATTAACGTTGGATTTTCAGCTAATACGGAAAGTGCGGTGGATTTTGAGAGTGTATTTTTCACATTTTCATCAAGATTACGCCACGTTGTGCTGCGTTTATTGACTAAATTTTCCCAACCAAATTGGGCTTCTGCTTGTTGTAAGAATTGAGTATCTAATCCATCCACACGATAATCATGTAATTTATGCTGAATATTATGTTCAGTTAGCCACTTCAATGCTTTTTTCACTGTATCACAGTTTTTAATGCCATAAACGATAATCATATTCTCACCTCTAAAAATAAAAAATCCTCGATTTCATTTAGAACGAGGATTTTAACTGCTACATGAATGAATCACAAATAGATTAGCCCGATACAAATTTTTACATCATCCAAAAAAAGTGCGGTGAAAATCAACCGCACTTTTCAAAAGGGAAATTAGAATTCGTAACCTACGCCCACTTTAGCGCCATAGTTATTCACTTTAGTATCGTCAAAGCTACCTAAACGGTTATATTCTAAACCACCGTTTGCATACACTTTTTCTGCTAATTTATATTTAGCACCCGCAACTACACCATACCCCACTTTGGTTTCAGAAGAGCTTCTATAACGTTGATCCGCACGTTCTTCAAATTTGAAACGGTTTGCAGCAAGACGAGCACCAACATAAGGTTCAATTTGAGAGTTAGTATCGAAGTCATAGAATACTGTCGCACCTAAACCTTGAACTTTAGTGCCTTGGAAGCTACCGTGATGAGTATAATCACCCGCTACACGCACATTACCTAATTTGTAACCTACTGCAACACGAGGTTCAACTTTAGTTTTGCTTGAACCACCATTGGTTAATTTAGTTCTTGAAAGACCAAGATCACCTTCCGCATATAAACCTGCGTTTGCAGTTGAAGCAACCGCTAATGCACCGACAACGATAGCTAATAATGATTTTTTCATTGGATAACCCCTGTTATTTGATTGAAAACATTACGAATATATCACAGCACTCATTAATTTTCACTATGAAAAACCAATTTTCCCTGACATTTTCGACATAAATAGGCAATTTTATCGCGTTGAATGCGATTATGCCGCCGAATCGTTAAATAATGGATCTGACATTCGCATTGATAAGCAAACATTTTACCCTGTACACTTTCCACATCGAATTGATGGCAAGTATCAGCCGGAAGATTGAATAACTGCGTCATCACCGCTTGCCATTCCTGTCCATGCGGTTTCACTCGCCCAAATACTTGATACACAATAAGGTGGGCTAATTCGTGTGGAACCACCTGACGAATAAATTCATCTGAGTTCTCGAGTAGCAAAGTGCGGTTAAATTTAATCTCATTTTTCTGCAAATAGGCAACGCCAGCCTTTACACCTCGCAAGTCATAACTGATTATCGGAATAGGAAATTTCCGTTGAAAGTGATTTTCAGCGAGTTGTAATGTTTCTGTAAGTTTGCGCTGTACCTGCATTTTTAAATGCCGAAACTGAGTTTGAGATGACATCATCATGTTAAGTAAACAAAAACCGCTAATTTAGCGGTTTTTATCATACACATTTTATTTACTTATTTAAGACCGGCTGCAACTCGCAATTCTTCTGCACGATCCACTTTTTCCCATGGGAATTGTTCACGGCCGAAGTGTCCATACGCAGCAGTTTGGCGATAGATTGGTTGAATTAAATTCAACATTTTAATTAAACCATAAGGACGTAAATCAAAGAATTCACGCACTAACTTAACTAATACTTCGTTTGATACTTTTCCTGTACCGAAGGTTTCCACCATGATAGAGGTTGGCTCAGCCACGCCAATTGCATAAGAAAGTTGAATTTCACAACGATCTGCAAGACCTGCTGCAACAATATTTTTAGCCACATAACGTGCGGCATAAGCAGCTGAACGGTCTACTTTTGATGGATCTTTACCAGAGAATGCGCCCCCCCCATGACGAGCTGCACCGCCGTATG